>CAZTYY010000156.1:0-7565 GCA_964617785.1 uncultured Desulfobacterales bacterium
TCAGCATTGTGCTTAAAGAATCTCCACAAGTAACACCAATAGATTCCTAAATTCGGGGGTATTAATGACGTAGCATTTGAGGCTACAACCTAAAGGTTTGTGGTAGGGGCCTTGCAATTAAGATACAGCTATTTTATCCAGTTCATCCAGGTCATACTGCAGATCCATTTCTTGAAACATGATCCTTGCTTTCTCTAAATATTTCCTGTCTTGTGCAACCATTCTTCCACACGTCTCATCCCCTGATCGAAATCGACCCCCGGACTATATCCCAGTTCGTTCCGGGCTTTGGTTATGGGAAAGCCCTGGTCTGTCCCAAACAGTTCAGCTGCCATGCGAGTCAGCAGAGGACGTGTTTTTATTCGAAGCACCTTGTAAATTAGCTCCATGGTCCATCCGGTGATAAAGGCGAATCTATGAGGAATCACCAGGCGAGGACTTTTTACACCAACAATCGCTGCAAGCCGGTCCACATATTCACGCCAGGTAACGTTAGACCCATCGGATGCGTTATATGCCTGCCCAACACTCCTGTCACTATCCGCAGCTCTCAACATCAGATCCACTACGTTGGTAACATATACTAAACCGGCAGATTGGCGTCCGAATCCGATATGTACCATTTCCCCTTTTTTTAACAGCTCCACAATTTCCAGTACAAATGTGGTGGATCGGGGACCGTATATGTTCACCGGCCGGACGATGGTAGCCGGAACATCGTGCTTCCGAAGATACTCCCAGACAACCTTCTCTCCTTCAATTTTTGTATCTCCATATGGCCATCCTCTTAACCGGAAAGGGGAACCTTCATCCACAGGGTAATTTGGGTGCCCGTAAACATCAGTAGTGCTGACATGAATGAATTTGTCCACATTTGCTTCCAGGGCCGCGTCCAGCATATTTTGAACACCGGTTTTATTTGCTTCACGAAATGCGTCCCAGGTTCCCCAATCAGCAGCCAGTGCTGCACAGTGATAGATGAAATCTACCCCTTGAGCTGCTTTTTTTATTGACGGGAGGTCGCTGATATCACCAAGGGCCAGCTCTACTCCGATACTTTCAAGATATGTTGTGTCGCTGCTGGGCCTCACCAGTGAGACAACACTCTCCCCTCTTTCCAGCAATGCATCTATCAAGTGGCTCCCTAAAAAACCGCTTCCTCCCGTCACCAGATTTTTACGCATTTATACAACCTCCTTAAAACTAACCTTCGTGCATTGTGGTTACAAATTAAAAATATTTGGAAAATTATATAAAATCAAGAGGTTTTATAATTTGTCTGTCTATCTCTATAAAAAACATGTGTCAGGACTTACATGAGATATAGAAAGTCATGCTGCGTGAGTCCACTGGGGGTGGGTACCACCTATCCCCCCCCCTGCTTCCCTTTATGTCACATTAAAAGTGGGGACAGAGTGGGGACAATTCGGCTTAATGCCATATAACGCAAAAAGGGTTTAGCAGCTTTGAAATTTGCTAAACCCTTGTTTTTATAATGGTGCCGGAGCCGAGAATTGAACTCGGATGGAGTTGCCCCCGGAGGATTTTGAGTCCTCTGCGTCTACCAGTTTCACCACTCCGGCACGGAATTGAATGTGTTGTATATGCAAACAGGGCTAAAATGTCAATAAGCAGCATTAAAGGCAGTTCAAAATATCGGCTGCGCCTGTCGTACCCTCCCTCAGGATTTTTGGGGGCGCGACGGTTACATCGATCACTGTTGAGCCGATGCCTCCCTTTAGGGGCCCTGCATCAAGGACAAGGTCCGCCTGGTTTATAATTTCAAGGCTGATATCAGAAACTTCCGAACATCCCGTGTTCTCAGAAATGTTAGCGCTTGTACCGGTTACAGGATTTTTTAGCCTTCCTGTCAGTGCCATTGCCACATTGTGTGCAGGTATCCTTACACCGACTTTTCCTGTTTTGGCAGTGATGACAGAAAGCACTTTTTTTCCGGCTTCAAATATGATGGTGATATTTCCAGGCCAGAATCTTTCCATTATTCTTGCCGCAGCAGAAGGGACTGATGCGGTTATCTTTTCAAGCGCTTCATGGTTTTTTACAAGGACCAGGATTGGATTTTCGGAAGACCGTTTTTTGATACTGTATATTTTTCGTACAGCATCTTCATTCATGGCGTCCGCTGCAAGTCCGTAAAGGCATGTTGTGGGAAATAATACGACACCGCCTTTAGCTATCGTTTCCGCTGCCAGATCCATTATATCGGCTTGAGGGGAAACAGGATCAACCGTTAGTACTTTAGAATTGTCGTTCAATTTTTTTTGCTTTTTTTTCAACGCTTGCTGCCATCTCTTTTTTAAATTCATCGAGCAATTTTGACAGGTCCGGATCTGAAACAGCTATAATCTGTACCGCCAATATTCCGGCGTTCCTTGCGCCTGGTTTGCCGATGGCCACAGTCGCAACCGGAATGCCCGGAGGCATCTGTACGGTAGAAAGCAGTGCGTCAAATCCCTTTAAGGGTGATGCATCGATGGGTACACCGATGACCGGGAGTGTGGTATGGGCGGCAATAGCTCCTGCAAGATGCGCGGCCATGCCCGCGCCCGCGATCATAACCTTTATCCCGCGTTTTTTTGCCGAGGCAGCATATGCTGCAGCATGTTCAGGGCTTCTATGGGCTGAGGCAACCGTCATTTCAAAGGGTATGCCAAATTTTATCAGGATAGCGGCAGCCTCCTCCATTGTTCCTGCATCTGAGTCACTTCCCATTACTATGCTGACGATGGGGGGCGTGTTAAGCCGGTTGACCGCCTTTTTGCCGATATCTTTTCGATAATATACATCTTTCCATGATATTTTCGATACAGCACTGTATGCTTTTTTAATTGCATCTTCTACTGTATTGCCGAGTGCGGTTACACCGAGTACCCTGCCGCCGGATGCCATGACTTTGCCTTTACTGATGGTAGTCCCGGCATGAAATACAACTGTATCCCGCATGCGCTTTACATCTGAAAGACCTGAAATCGGTATTCCTTTTTTATATTTGCCCGGATATCCTCCTGATGCCATGACAACACATACGGATGCACGCTCATCGATTTCAAGTTCGCATTCGTGAAGGCGTTCATCGATAATTGCTTCCATCACGGGGATGATATCGTTTTTCAAACGGATCAAGAGCGGCTGGGCTTCAGGATCACCGAATCGGGCATTGAACTCAAGCACTTTGATGCGATCCCTGTCAATCATAAGACCTGCGTAAAGAACTCCTTTGTAAGGTTTTCCTTCAGCTGCCATTGCCCGTACAGTGGGTTCCATAACATCTTCCATGATCTTTTTGTGGAGATAATCGTTTACCACAGGTGCCGGAGAATAAGCTCCCATTCCTCCCGTGTTCGGCCCTTTGTCATTGTCGAATATCGCCTTGTGATCCTGGGATGAAGGAAGGGGAAGTATGGTTTTCCCATCGGTAAATGCCAGAAATGACGCTTCTTCCCCGAAAAGGCATTCCTCGACAACTGCCTTGCTTCCGGAGTCACCGAATGCGCGTTTTTCAAGAATCTCTTTCAGGGCACTGTCTGCCTCTTTTACAGTTGAACAGACAAATACGCCTTTTCCGGCGGCCAGGCCGTCTGCCTTGACCACAACAGGTGCTCCGAGTTCTCTGATGTATCGTGACGCCTTGGAAATACTGGTAAATGTTTTGCCTTTGGCCGTTGGTATATTGTATTTTGTCATCAACTTTTTGGCAAACGACTTGCTCGCCTCAAGCTCTGCTGCCTTTTTTGAGGCACCGAATATTCTCAGACCTTTTTCCATGAATAAATCTACGATTCCTTCGGAAAGAGGTGCTTCCGGACCCACGACTGTCAGGTCTATCTGTTTCTTTTCAGCAAATTCCAAAAGTTTTGGGATGTCCTCCGCATTGATGGGAACGTTTTCCGCCATGCCGGCAGTACCTGCATTGCCGGGGGCACAATATATTTTTTTTACTTTCGGGCTTTGCGCAATTTTCCAGACAAGCGCATGTTCCCTTCCACCGCTTCCTATGACCAGTACCTTCATAAAAACCTCCAGAGATTTATAATATGGACAAACATCATCCGGAAAATTTTGGTTTTCCGTTTCTTTTCATACTAAGTTCGATGAGTTTGTCAAGCAACCCGGAAAAAGAAAATCCAGCTGCCCTTGCCGCAAGCGGAATAAGGCTGGTTTCTGTCATGCCGGGGATTGTATTGGTTTCAAGAACAAAGATATTGTCATCCTGAAGAATCATGTCTGTTCTTGAATAATCGCTGCAGCAAAGTGCCTTGTGAGCGATTTTGGAATATTCCATTGCTTTTTCAGCTATGGTGTTGTCGATGCGCGCCGGGCATATCTCCTGCGTGGCTCCGGGTGTATATTTTGCTTCATAGTTAAAATATTCGTACTTGCTATCAGGGATAATTTCGACTATCGGCAGGGAGGCCAGGTCATCATTCCCTAATACGCCACCGGTCAGTTCAATCCCTTTGACATAAGATTCGATCAGGACAGTATCGTCGTTTTCAAAGGCCAGCTCAATGGCTTCTTTGATATTTTCTTGTGATTTTACAATCGACATCCCGATACTTGAACCGCCGATCACGGGCTTAACAACAAGGGGAAGCCCCAGCGTTTTCACATATGCTTCAGGGTCAAGTTGATCCGTTTTTTTAATGGCAAGATAAGGTGGCGTTGGGATGCCTGATTTTTCATATATCTGTTTTGTCAGAAGCTTATTCATCGCAAGGGCGCTTCCAAGAACACCGGAGCCCTGGTAAGGGACACCCAGAAGATCGAGGAAGCCCTGTACAGTGCCGTCTTCACCATAGGAACCGTGAAGAATAATCAAGGCAAAGTCTATGCCGGAGGCATCTGCCACCAGGCGTGTAAGGTCGTATTTGGGGTCATAGCGTGTGACATCGTATTTGGCTTTATCAAGCGCTTCAAAAACCTGATCGCCGCCTTTTATGGAAATGTCTCTTTCAGATGATATACCGCCGGAAAGTAGCGCAACATTAAGTTTATTCATGAGTTGAAGATCTTCTGTTTTGCCTTGTCGTATTCGTCAGGTGTTATCAGTTTGTTGTCAAACAGCCGTACAAGTTCTGTCAGTTCCTTAATATTAATGGCTTCCGGATCTTCCAGGCGTCGCGGGTGGTCAATAATTTTGGTCTCAATTGTTTCTATTTTTTTCCCCGGGTTTTCAACCCTTAAAGAAGCAAGCCCCCCGAGAAATTTAACCTCGACCGTCCTGCTTTTGAATACAGGAAGAGAAAGCATTCCTTTTAAAGTGTTTCCCTCTTTTTTCATTTTTTGGTATAAAAGATAGCATGAAGTTGCTATTGCCGCTGTGCCGCCAAGAAATATCCACGGCATGTAAATCACGATACCGCGGAAAAACAGCACAAGCAATCCTATAGCTGCAATGACAAGGATATGCAGCATAAGAATAAAATGTGCTACAAAGATGCTTTTAACAATATTGTCCTTGTTTTTATTCTGTTCAGATAAACTCATTTTTCACTTTTCGTATAAGAAATTTGGCTAATTGTTTTCAAGAATTATTGCTCTTTATTCAGTGTTTTATAAACCGCCTGCATGATAATGTGTACAATGATCATGTGCACATCTTCAACTTTTTGCATGTCATCCACTGCAGCTACAATTGAAACATCGGCCATATCGGCAAGTTTCCCTCCTGAAAATCCAGAAAAACCGATGGTTCGACCGTTATTTTTTCCGGCATATCGTATGGCCTGAAGCACGTTTTCTGAATTGCCGCTTCCTGAAATTCCGATTACAAGGTCGCCAGCCTGAAAAAAATTTTTCATCTGTTCCACGAAAATCGATTCATAGGACATATCGTTTGAAAACGCAAGCATGGTGGGGATATTGTCGTTCAGGCATATCATCTTGAATTTTTTTTCTAGATCAAGGCAGCAGCCTTTGTTGATGTCACAGGCAAAGTGTGAAGCAGTGCTTCCACTGCCGCCGTTCCCCATGACAAAAATATGGTTTTCATTTTCATATGCGTCCAGGATCAATTTCACTGTCTGTTCAAAGCCGTCATAGTCAAAACGGTCCAGCACATCTTTTAATCCGCTAAGATAACCTGCTGTGAATTTTTTTATATTCATAATGGTGCCTTTCATAAATCAAATACGTCGAACAATCTTTAAAAATAACCGAATAACTTGTTTCATGCAATATAAATTCCGGCACGTCTAGGATTAAAGGTGCTTTTTAACCCGTTCGCGTCGATGTGCCTGTTCGGAAGGCACGATCAGGATTTTTCCGACAACCTGCATAAGGCCGTCTTCATTTTTTTTACAAATCTCCTTGATCATCAGTAAAAGTTTCCCTGCCAAAGTCTCCCCCCAGAACCAATCGGAAATCACCTTGCCTGAGGGGGAGTCCTGACCTGGTTGAGAAGTTATTCCTTCGAAATAATAGGCTTTTAGGTCGTCTGTGGCAAGATTAAGCGTATATGGCAAAGACAGATCTTCACGAGGGGAATTCGGTAATTCGCCTGTAAGGAACGAGCATAAAAAATCAGCTATGACATCCATATCGAGCGCGCTTACTCCCACAGTAGTGCGCCCTTTTTTTTTAACCGACATTTCATACCACGGCCTCATGGACATTAACTCCTTTTTAAATGAGGAACATAGCTTGTCTGTTTCCGACATATCAGGTTCTTCCTGATAAAAATTTACCGGGCAGGCGGTTATGGTATTTCCAACCTCTGAAACTGGAGCATCTTCAGGAAAATCTTCCAGCACAGGTCCTGATGTCGCTTCGAAAAGATTTAGAGCGGCAAGGAGTACCTTTGTTTGAAATTCCGGATTGTTTGGAGGTCCCATCGGACGTCCCATCTCAAAAGAGACCCATAGTGCCCTGGGAGGTTGGATTTTTTCCGTATGCAGGCGGATCAGACTGATCTGTGTTGTCTGAACTCCTTCTTCCTCAAAAAAATATGCAAGCCCGCCAACGGCGCGCGTACAGAACGGTCAGACCGGAAGGAGAAGAACAGCATCCACACTGTCCTTTTTTAGCAGATCAGCAATATTCCGTGCTTCCTGCTCCATTGTCATCGGGTCATTCGCTCCCATAAAAGAATAATGAAAGTCCGCAACACTACCGACAATTCCTTTTTCTGCAAGCTCTCTAAGCCTGTCAATCGGAAAAATGACATTCCAGTCCTGCTGAAAGCCTGTATGATCAAAGTTGGTTGAAACATGGGTCATGACAAGATCTTTTGCTTTAATATCTCCTGGGATAATCCGGTAACTATCACCGGGGTCAAATGTAAATGGACGATCGTCGTGACAGTGTATCCCTGCAGTGGAGACAATTGCCACGCGCCTCTCGTTTAATGATGGACCTTCTGCCCATGGAAAAGATTCGAATGTGGGGCAGTCAAGCTTTTCGATGTGTTTTCTTTCCAGCTCTGACATTTTATCAAGCCTTGCCATGTCTACATCTCCTTATTCGAGTGTGTTTATTGGGGGGAATAGTAGTAACTTCTCAATAACCCCTGGCCAAGGATATCTCAGTTATAAATATCTGAAACT
>CAZTYY010000157.1:0-7482 GCA_964617785.1 uncultured Desulfobacterales bacterium
CATTTCGTAGAATTATAACACCTGTAAACACAGGGGCTTACGACTGATATTTTGGCCTCTATTTTTTTGTTGTGGCAAATCACAACATATTGGCCCAGAGAACAAAAAGACTGGATTGTTATGATATGGCTTAAAAATATTATTATATCAAGAAGATAATAAAATTATACAGGTAAAAATCAGACTGGCATTGTATTTGCTCATATAACAGTCAGCACTAAACAATAACGGTTAACGATAACCAAAAACAAAACATATAAGGAGCAGATAAAATGGAAACAAATTTAAGTAAAAACCGAAAAGGGCGCATTGGGCACGAATCATCAAATCCTTGTCTATGGATGCAGGCGGGCACTGTCGGTTCCAAAGATTGCAACAATTTTTACGACTGCACTACCTGCAAGTACGATCTGGGAATGCAGAAGAAAGTGAAAAGAGGGAAACAGGTAAGCTGGCAGGACGCGATGAGGAGAAAACCAGGTTTGGAGAGAATCTGCAGACACAGTCTTACAAACCGTATTGAAAATCGGCAATGCGCATATGATTATAAATGCTCTAAGTGTGATTTCGATCAGTGTTTCGAGGATTTTTGGACAACAAAAACCAAAACAACGCCAATTGATATCCAACAGGTAAAGGGCTTTGAAGTGCCCATGGGATACTATTTTCATAAAGGGCATACCTGGGCAAGAATTGAAAGCGGAGGATATATCAGGATCGGTTTCGATGATTTTGCCCTTAAACTCCTCGGAGAGGCTGATTCTTTTGACCTTCCCCTGATGGGAAAAGAACTCCACAAAGATGTGATCGGGTGGGGACTGAGAAAAAAGACAAACACAGCCGATATCCTTTCACCAGTGGACGGGGTGATTGTTGAAGTAAATTCTAAAATGAGGCAGTCTCCAGAGCTGGCAAACAGGGAGCCATACAGTGAAGGGTGGTTATTTATGGTAAGGACTCCTGATATAAAAAAAGCAGCTAAAAAGCTAATAGCTGATACGGAAAGTCTGGAATGGATGAGTGATGAGGTTGGCAGGCTTGAAGGCATGATTGAAGAAGTAGCCGGTCCCCTGGCAACTGATGGTGGTTTCCTGCAGCAGGACATATACGGCAATCTGCCTGATCTTGGCTGGAAAAATTTGACAAAAACTTTTCTGGGCACATGATGGCAAATGGCGGAAGCTTACGGGCAAGTCTTACTTTATTGTATTCCTTGATAGTAGCCCGGGAAAAAGGAGGATGTAATGAAGTCAACAAATTTTAACAAAAATATAAATAGCAGGACAGATAAGTGTGTCTGGATGAAAGCCGGTGTAGTCAAACAAAAAATCTGCGCAAAGGATTTCTACTGCGAGGAATGCACTTATGATACTGCACTCAGAAAAGCGGCCCATGAAAATAAAAGACTTGAAAAAACCGGGAAACGCCTGAAGGGAAAAAGAAAAAAAATAGCTTTCTGGGAGGAGAAAATCAAAAATCTTCCGCCTGTAAAACAGCCTTGTCTGCACTACATGAAAGGTCGCATTAGTTTCAGACCATGTACTCACGAATACAAGTGTGGAAGCTGTGAGTTTGACCAGTACTTTCTTGATCAGTACGCGGTTCATGCAGCGGTCAAACCGGTCGATGTTCTTGAGGTTGATGGATTTAAGATCCCACAGGGTTTCTATTTTCACAAAGGGCATACATGGATCAAAATGGAAGAAGCGTCTGAAGTTCGAATTGGCTTAGATGATTTTGCGTTAAAGGTTTTTGGACCTGTGGACCGTATTGATGCACCCCTGCTCGGAAAGGAGATAAAGCAGGGGCGTAAAGATATTTCAATAACCCGTGGGCAAAAAACAGCAGAACTGCTTTCACCTGTTAGCGGTGTTGTAGTTGAAATCAACAGCAGGCTCAGAAATCAGGGAGAACCTGCAAACATGGATCCATATTCGGATGGGTGGGTTGCAAGGATTCATTCGAGCAACCTTCGGCAGGAGCTTAAAAATCTAATGGTGGGCGATGAAACAAAAACATTTATCAGACAGGAATCAGACCGTCTTTATGATGTAATAGAAGAAGCAACGGGCCCCCTGGCCGCGGATGGAGGCCATCCCATAAATGACATCTTCGGAAATATTCCCGAAATAGGTTGGGAAAAACTTGTCCGGCATTTCCTTGCTCCGAACAACCCCGGGGATTGACCAATATTATACATGGAGCCTCTCCACCTCATCATCGAGGAGCCTTTTGCAGTATCTGCAGAGCTGATTCGATTTCCCGTCAACATCTTTTACGCTGCGGCTGTAGCGCATGATACAACTTTTATCTTTGCAATGCCTTAGTTTAAAAGTATGACCGAGCTCATGCAGGGCCTCCTTCACAATCCGTAATTCCAAAGCCTTTTCCCTTTCCATGGAAGGAAAATCTTTGGATAGCCTGTATGTCGATATAATGCATGCTTTACCGCCGAGCTGCGCTTCTCCGAATACGTGTGTAAGGATAGGGATGAAAAGATCGTGCTCGGTTATTGCCAGCAACTTAATAGCGTTAACAGGTGCCCTTTCAGCCAATTTTTCAAGGATGACAGTGGAATAATACTGGTTCCTCTTGAAATCAACTGCGAAATCTATATTTTCCAGAAGTGGTATTATTTCCGTTTCATAGCCGAAAAAACTTCCAATTTCACGGCTTACAAGTGATAGAATATCTGAATCCTGTGAACCGACAGGAGAGATGACGATACTGCTTTCCGAAAAGGAGTTCAAACCGTCTTTTCGATTTTATAAAGTTTCAGTTTATTGTAAAGCGTAGAACGATCAATTTCGAGGACCCTCGCGCTTTTCGCAATGTTCCAGTTGTTCTTGTTAAGTATATCTGTAATATGTTCTTTTTCAATATCCTTCAAAGATTCCCCTTCGCGAACCATCGATTTTTCCCGGCTGAAAATAGGGAGCTCTTCCGGTCCCATAATTCGGCTTTTGACAATTACGACTCCCCTTTCTATAGCATTTTGAAGCTCCCTAACATTTCCAGGCCAATCATAAAGCATCATTTCATCCATTGCCTCGCGATTTATCCTGTCTACCTGTTTGTTGGTTTCCTGGGAAAAGCGATTTAGGAAGTGTTCAGCAATTAGAAGAATGTCATCTTTGCGTTCGCGAAGTGGCGGCATTTGAAATGTTATCACGTTAAGCCGATAGTATAAGTCTTTTCTAAACCTTTCTTCTTTTATGGCTTCTTCCAGATTTCTGTTGGTTGCTGCTATCACACGAAAATCCGCCTCTATCGGCTGGGTGCCTCCCACACGATAGAGAACACGATCTTCCAGCACCCTTAAAAGATCTATCTGCATTCTCATGCTAATCTCTCCGATCTCATCCAGAAAGAGTGTTCCTCCGTGGGCCAGTTCCAGACGGCCTTTCTTGGTTTCTTTCGCGTCCGTAAAAGCTCCTTTCTGATACCCAAAGAGCTCACTTTCCATAAGGTGCTCAGGGATGGCGCCGCAATTGACCATAACAAAAGGACCAGTACTTCGGTTGCTGTTAGTATGTATCGCCTTAGCGGCCAGGCCTTTGCCGGTACCTGTTTCACCTGTAATAAGGATTGTAGCATTAGATGGGGCAACATCCTTGATCAGGTCAAAAATCTTTTGCATGGGTTTGGATTGTCCTATCATGCTCTCAAACCGTGTGCGATCCTTATGCTGCTGCCTGAGAAATAAATTTTCCCGTACTTGTGCCTGGCTTTCCGTGATTTTTTCAATAATAATGCCCAGCTCGTTTGGATCAAAAGGTTTCAGCATGTAATCACGGGCACCGTTTTTCATTGCTTCAATAGCAGTTGAAATCGAGCCATATGCTGTTATCATGACAACTGCAACGTCGGGATCGTTTTCATTCACATGCTTCAGGAGCTCAAGGCCACTCATTCCTTCCATCTTGATATCGACAATGAGAATGTCATACTTATAAGATTTACTTTTTTCCAAAGCCTCTTCGCCACTGGACGCCTTTTTCACTTCGTAACCGTCACGTTCCAGCCAGCCGGCAAGGGATTCACGCATTATCAGTTCATCATCAACTATAAGTACCCTAGTCGCCCCCATTTGGTCCTCCATCTACATTACGCACATTGTGTGATTGAAAAAGCGGCAGTCTGATAATAAAAGAGGTGCCGGTTTCATTTTCAGGATCCAGATGAATCGACCCTCCGTGCTCCTGTATGATCCCATATGCCACGGAAAGCCCCAACCCAACTCCTTTCCCTTTTTTTTTAGTCGTGAAAAACGGCTCAAAGAGCTTGGAGCGGTTTTCCACCGGAACACCTATTCCGGTATCCCGAAAGGAGATAATCACCTCATTTTCCTTTAGGGAATAATTTGTTTCAATATGCAGGGTACCCTCGCCTTTAACCTCGACAGCTTCTACTCCGTTGGAAACAAAATTCATGAAGACCTGCTGTAATTGATCTTCTGAGCCTATCATATCCGGCATGTCCGGATTGAGACTTTTAACAATTTTAACACGGTTGATTTTAAAAAGATTTGAATTCAGAAAAAGGGTTTTTTCGATAAGCTGGTTTATATTGACTTTCTGCAGCTCTATCCTGGATTGACGCGAAAAGGCCAATAAATTTGACACGATCCTGCTTATCCGCTCTGTTTCAGTTTCCATAAGATCAAGATACTGGTTGAACTGGACCTTATTCTTCATGCTGGATTTCTCTTCATCAATAATACGCTTCATGAGCTTGGTAAGATTGAGAACCCCAGCTATCGGGTTGTTTATTTCATGGACAACGGAAGCCGACAACTTCCCCAGGGAAGCCATTTTATCCTGATGAAGTAATTTGTTATGGGTCTCTTTTAGCTGTTTGGTACGTTCCTCGACCAACTTTTCTAGACGACGAGTAATTTCCTCTTCATCTTTTTTACGTTTTGTAATGTCACGGCTGATTTCTACAAATTTTAATATCTTGCCGTCTTTTTTCCACACAGGGAATGTGCTGACTTCGATATACCGGGTATCTCCACTTCTGTTTGTTCTGGTAATAACCTGCCGATGCGGTCTTTTATTTTTTATGACATCGTTAAGTGGGCAGGTTATAGTTTCTATGTTGCACTGCTGATCAAGGCCCTGAAAAATCTTGTGACATTTTTTACCGATAACTTCTTCACGCAAATATCCCATCTTTTCCAGAAATGCGTCGTTTACTTCGGCTATGTCCATTTCCGGTGTAATAACGACTATAAAGTCCTGGATACCGTTTAGGATGGTTTCTACTTCTTCATTTCTATCCCTTAGTTTTCGTTCCTCAACCGCGAGTGCTTTCCAGAAAAGTTCGAATGCGTGATAGGCAAGCGCGCGTATATTGCCCGGTTTTGTTGCAAGAATGTCTTCAAGGATATCCTGTTCAGGAGTGAGAATTGCAATAAGGTGTATTCCATATTCAGGGGAATATAATTCGTGATAGTCGCTCACTGTAAGGAGATTCATTTTCCGGGCTACCTGCATGCCGGGACTGTTCGTTTCAGTATCTGCAACCGCTACAAGCCTGGCATTTACTTCACCCCTCTTGTAGTCGATGGTACCTTTTTCAAGGAGTTCCTTGCAGTATTTACCACCGCCGACTATGGCTATATTAATGATTGGAGCCTTTTGGTCCGACATGATAAAAATACCCCCGGTAATTATGTAAATATTATTTTTTTGCCTGAACATTTAAAAGCCAAGCATTACCTTTCACTTTTAGCTGATGAAATAAAGAATTATCATGCGAAAATGGCTGTTTCAAGATTAATTTTATACTGAACTTTTCCCAAATTTTTTTCGTATTTTAAAAAATCAATCTCCATGCTCATTGATTTTCTTCCCTAAGATACGGTGAATCGTTTAGTTCAGTAACGTCTTTTTATTGGTGCACATTTATTAAATTATATCTACTACCATGTGGTACATGTGTCAATTATTTAAATAGTTGTTTTAGCCCCCCTCACTTGTCCGCAAAATGCGGACAAGTGTCTGCTGATAAAGGATTAAAACGGCTTCAATGCTTCAATGTAGGCCGAAACAACATAATCTCCTGCATTTCCGCCCGGAACCCACTTTCTAATAAGCTCACGGCTTTCGTCCTTTGGTTTGATCCTGATCTCCTGAAATCCGGCTTTCTTTAGCATTTTCTCCGTATCATCTATTGTTGCAGCTCCCCAAACACAGGCGGCCACCAGGGCAAGATTTTGCTGAACATTTTCGGGGAGCTGAGCGGTTGCCACAATGTCGGAGATAGCCAGTCGCCCTCCGGGTTTGAGAACCCGAAACGCGTCGCGGTATACACTTTGTTTGTCCGGTGACAGATTGATCACGCAATTGGACATGATAATATCGGCACTGTTATCGGCTACCGGCAGGTTCTCGATCTCGCCCAAACGGAACTCGACATTATTGGTCTCCATTTTTTTCGCATTGCCCCTGGCTTTGCTGATCATCTCCGCTGTCATATCAACACCGATCACTTTTCCGGTTTCACCCACCTGTTTTGCGGCCAGGAAGCAGTCGAACCCACCGCCGCTGCCCAGATCCACAACCGTCTCTCCGTAGTTGACAGACGCCAGAGCCACTGGGTTGCCGCAACCAAGTCCCAGGTTAGCCCCCTCCGCAACACTCGCCAACTCTTCTTTTGAATATCCCATGGCCGCCGACATCTTGTCCGGTGTGTATTCCTGGGTTCCACAGCAGGATGCCTCCTGCCCCGTTTCTTCGGTAGTCTCTGTTTCGGTACCACAGCAGGATGATGCCGAGACCGGTCCTATAGCACCAGCACCCTGTGTTGCGACTTTGCCATAACTATCCCGAACAGCCTGCCGGATATCTTCTTCATTTCTGGTTTCCATTTTATTTTCCTTTTTAGCCTTTCAATGTCTTCTATGCTTCGAAAACAATCGAACATTTAAGTTAAAAAACACCAAGCTTCGCTCACGATAAACCATTAAAATTACAAAAGATTTACACTTTACGCCTTGCCATAAACTTCTGTTTTCTATAACGCCCTGTACCACTAAATTATAAGATAAGCGCTTATCATACCTCGGAATCTTATCTCCCAGAGCTTGGAGTGTTTACTTTTTCGTCGAATTTAACTTTTTGCGCAACAGTCAAATTTGCTCCCGCACATTTTCTGCATCTGCTGCATCATCGTCCCGCAATCAAATTTACCGGTCTCGTCTTTACAAAATTTCTTCATCATTTGGGTCATCTTATTCAAATCGCCGCAACAAAATGTGGTTTCGTTCTTACCGGCCTTTTCTTTTGATGCTGTTTCAATTTTCTTTTTTTTTGTCATGTTTTTCACCCCCTTTCAGCAAACAATTTTTCCATCTTTTATTAGTATAGACGGAATCTGATGGAAAAAGATACATTGAAAACCGGTTTTTCGATGCCATGATCAAAACCTTTTTCCCTAAAATATGTTTCCCACCCATTCACAGCCTCACCTTGTTTT
>CAZTYY010000158.1:0-7364 GCA_964617785.1 uncultured Desulfobacterales bacterium
AGGATAATTTCGGATCGAGCACAGTGAGTCTTGAAAATTATCGATCCAAAAAAAATTGATTGTGTCATCAGCAACCATACTGAGATGGATCATTCGGGAGGCCTGCCAAGAGTAATGCATAAAATCGGAGAAGACAAGCCATTGTACTGCTCTAAAATGGGCCTGAAAAACCTTTCACAACATTTTCAGCAGAAATGGAATTATAAGGCAGTAGAAAACGGCGAGAAGCTTAGCCTTGGGAAAAAAACCCTGACCTTTCTTGAAACCAGAATGCTTCATTGGCCAGACAGCATGTTTACCTATTTAAATGAGGATAAAATACTTTTTTCCAGTGATGCATTTGGTCAGCATTATTCAGGTCCTGAGATATTCGATGACCAGATAAATGATGCCATAATGCCCCATGCAAAAAAATACTTTGCCAATATTCTTTTATTGTATACAGCTAAAATTCAGAAATTGATTGAAAGCGTTAAAGAGCAAGGGCTTGTTTTTGATATGATATGCCCTGATCACGGCATTATCTGGCGAAAAACCCCCGGTAAAATCATAGATGCATATGCGAAATGGAGCAGCCATGAGACTGAAAAAAAGGCTGTGGTTATTTACGATACAATGTGGCACAGCACTGAGATCATGGCTGAGAGTATAGCAAAAGGAATTGCTGAAGAAGGTGTTCATGTCAGACCGTTGAGCCTTAAAAAATGGCATAGAAGTGATATCATGACAGAAGTCATGGATTCAAAGGCTGTTGTAATTGGATCTCCAACGTTAAACAACAACCTCTTTCCAAGTGTTATCGATTTTCTGACCTATATGAAAGGCTTAAAGCCTAAAAATAAAATTGGTGCTGCCTTTGGCTCTTACGGATGGAGCGGAGAAGCTGTTAAGTTCATTAATAACGAGCTTGAGGCAATGAAATTCGAAATAATCGACCCGGGTCTCAAAATCCAGTATGTTCCTGATCAGGATGGAGTTGATGCTGGTTTTAATCTTGGAAAAAAAATTGGAAAGGCAGTAAACGGATAGTATGACCGAATTGGTACCATGAAAATACCTGTTATTGAACTCAGTGACTGCATTCTCTGTGAAGTATGTTCAGATGTATGCTCTTCTGTATTTAGAATCAATGAGGCAGGGTATGTTGAGGTTGCTGATCTTTCAGAGTACCCAGAAGATGAAGTTGATGAGGCAATTAAAAATTGTCCCTCTGAATGCATATCATGGTCAGCGGACCGCTTCGCCTGAAAAAAAGCACGCGCTTTTGGGTGGGGGAATCAAAATGGCACAGGATTATGGACGTGAGATCACCAAAAAGAGAGGATAAAATTATGAAAAAAATCATAATACTTTTAGTTGCATTGATGATGTTTTGTGCATTTGCATTTGCACATCAAGACACAGCAGGGCATCAAAACAAGGGGGCCAAAGAGATAAAATTGAACGGCGGATCAAAAGGCGAAATCCCATTTACCCATTTTAATCATCAGGAACGTCTTGGCGACTGCAATATATGCCATTCTCTTTTTCCTCATTCACCTGGCGCTATTGAGGAGTATAAACAAAAAGGCGATCTGGAAAAAAAGCATGTGATGAACAAACTTTGCATCAAGTGCCATAAAGCGGAAAAGAAAGCAGGGAAAGCTTACGGGCCTGTAACATGCTCGAAATGCCATGTCAAAAAGTAGCATTGTCAAAAGAAGATTTATGGCAGAACAGAAAAAACAAGTTCTTGAAGCTGTCGATTTTTTAAGAGACCGCATAAAAATAACTCCTGCAATCGGAATATTGACAGGGACAGGCCTTCAAAACGCTGCTTCCTCTATGATATCTGAGTTCTCCATCGGATATAGAGATATCCCTCATTTTCCCATGTCAACAGTTGAAAGCCATCCTGGAATTTTAACAGCAGGAAAAATATCAGGTATGCCTGCAATCGTCATGCAGGGACGTTTTCATCTATATGAAGGATTTTCTCCGGCTGAAGTTGTATTCCCCGTAAGAGTATTTCAGGAGCTTGGCGTAAAAACCCTGATACTAACAAATGCTGCAGGCGGCATTAACCATGATTTTAGCCCAGGTGATATCATGGTGATCTCCGATCATATTAATCTGACCGGCGTTAATCCTCTTGCCGGTCCCAATGAAGATGATTGGGGAATTCGTTTTCCGGATATGACCCGGGTATATGATAAAACCCTTTCAACAATAGCTGAAAAAGCAGGAAAGCAGGAATCAATACCATTAAGAAAGGGTGTCTATGTCGGCCTGCTCGGGCCGTCACTCGAAACACCGGCTGAAACCAGGTTTTTACAGATGATCAATGCAGATGCGGTCGGTTTTTCGACAGTCTGTGAGGTGATTGCAGGTGTTCACGCCGGCATGAGAATAATCGGTTTTTCAATCATAGCCAATATCAATGACCCCGATAACCCTGTTCCCGTAACCCTGGAAGATGTGCTTGAAACCACCGGCAAATCCGTCTCAAAACTAAACACGATTATTCAAAAGATAGTGGAGAATATTGATGACTCCGGGCAAGACCGACATACGGATCGATAACGGCCTATTGGTGACCTGCGATTCTGAAGACAATGTGATCGAAAACGGTTGGGTCGCTGTTCAAAATAATGAAATCGCGATGATCGGAAAAACCGGTTCAGAGACAAAACCTGAGGCAACAGAAATAATAGATGCCGAAGGGGGTATTGTAATGCCTGGCTTCATCAATACGCATACGCACTTACCCATGTCGTTGTTTAGAGGTCTTGCCGACGACCTTCCTCTCATGGAATGGCTGAACAACCATATTTTTCCCAGAGAGGCAACTCATATCAATCCTGAATCCGTATATATGGCCACATTACTTTCCTGTGCGGAGATGCTCCTTTCAGGGACAACCACATGCTGTGACGGTTATTTTCATGAAGACAGCGTCGCTGAAGCAGTTGTCAAAACAGGCATGCGTGCTGTTTTAGGGCATGGTGTTATCGACTATCCGGCACCGGGAATCGCTAACCCTGATCAAAATGTTGCCCATGCTCTATCGTTTACGGAAAAATGGACGGGAAAGACTGCACTGATTATTCCGTCTATATTCTGCCATTCAGCCTATGCATGTTCAGAAAATACATTGAAAAAAGCAAAAGCTGCGGCAGATCAAAACCAGCTCCTCTTTCAAATTCATGCTGCTGAAACTGCTGGAGAAAAAGAAACAATACTTTCGAAACATGGTGCAACGCCTGTCCAGTATCTTGACAGAATCGGTATACTTGACAAAAATACATTGATCGTCCACGGGGTATGGATGGATGAAGTGGATATAAATATTGTATCTGCCCGGAAAGCAAAAATTTCTCATTGCCCTGAAAGCAATATGAAACTTGGATCAGGAATCGCACCTGTCCACGAACAGTTAAATGCAGGCATAACTGTCGGGATTGGAACCGACAGCTGTGCCAGCAATAATGACCTTGACATGTTGTCCGAGATTGATTGTGCAGCAAAGCTCCAGAAAGTTAAATATCTCGATCCTGCAATCTTAGATGCAAAAACAGTTTTGAAAATGGCAACGGTTGATGGCGCCAGGGCAATAGGCATCGATCATTTGACAGGATCCCTTGAACAAGGGAAACAGGCTGATATAATTATTATTGATATCAAAAAACCCCATCTGATTCCCATGTACAATCCTTTTTCACATCTTGTATATTCTGCAAGGGGTTCAGATGTACGCGATGTTATGGTTGCCGGCAGGGTGTTGGTGAGAAATCGCAAGCTTTTAACAATCGATATGGATGCAGTCGCCACATCCGAATATTTCAAGATAGATTAAGTTTTTTAATGAAGACCATGCACTACTGCTAAAACTGCAATGCACCGTGTTGATATAAAATATGAATTCCTATTACATATAATATCAACCCGCCAAAGATTTCAGCATATTTTTTAAACAGAAGTAATTTAATCGATTTGCTGCCAAAATAGAGTCCAAAAACGGTAAAACCAGTTGCTGTAATCCCTATAAAAAGGGCAGGCAGTATTATAGATATATTCAGTACAGACAGGCTTAAACCTGCGGCAAAAGCATCGATACTGGTTGCGACTGAAAGCATTACAAGATTAAAACCTTTTGTTGGATCTTTTTTATCATACTTTTCATCCTGCCCGGAAAAGGCGCCCCTGACCATATTACTTCCGATAAAAACCAGGAGACCGAAGGCGATCCAGTGATCAAAGGCTTCGATAAATTCATGAACAGTAGTCCCTGAATACCATCCGATAACCGGCATCAGTGCCTGGAAAAAACCAAAATGCCAGGAGAGTCGGAAGAACTGACGAAAGTTAACTGTTTTTAAGTGGGCACCGGTGGCAATCGATACAGCAAACGCATCCATTGCAAGGGCAACGGCAAGGGCTATGATACTGTAAATCGTCATATATTACCTTACTATAAGTTATCTCAAGACATGTCTTTATTAAAATTTTTCAATAAGTTCTCCTCTTTGAATAAAAGACTCAATATTGATGCATGTTTTTCTTAATCCTGATAAAGCTGTTTGCATTTCATTATATACAAGGTCTTCTTCTCCGAGCAGTCTTTTAGCTTTTTCGAGAAGTTTTTCATTCTCAATTAAGTTAATTTTTAATTCGCTTAAAAGAATCTTTCGCTTTCCATGTTTTTCCTGTTCTCTTGTGATAATCGGCAAAAGCCTTTGAATCGAATGTTCAACCAGTATATCGCGGGGCGCATCACAAGTTTTTGAAATTCTATCAAGTAAAGACAACGTGCTTCTGCTGATAACATAAGTTTTTTGAACACACTCTTTTTTTCTGGGCATAAAAGGTTCTGCTTCACTTGCAATAAAGTTTAAGACATCAGCATCACCGATTAAATGGTCAAAAAGTGATTTTTGTTTCACACCTAAATGAATCGAAACAGCGCTCATTGCATCTACGGCTCTTCGAGTCAGCTTAAACGTTGCACGAACAGATTGCCGGCCCAAAAGATCAGATGCCGTAGTTTTTGGTAGAGATAACCTGCCAGTTTTCTTATCCTTTTCATCCATTATCCGTTTGCCTCCTGTTTTGAAAGCCGCTGCATTACTAATAGAATTGAATTATTTTTAGTAATGTAACTTTTTTAGCAAAATATTTATTGACACATTTTTTTTAGTACATATCTTCTGACTAAACAACAAGATTTTAATTAAAAATAAAAACTTATAAATAGGAGGAAATCCAATGAGCAAGGTTATAGGAATCGATCTGGGCACTACAAATTCGTGCGTGTCAATTATTGAAGGAGGTGACCCCAAAGTCATAAACAATAGTGATGGCGGGAGAACAACTCCTTCCATCGTTGCAATTGCAAATAACAAAGAGAGACTTGTTGGACAGACAGCTAAACGGCAGGGCGTAACCAACCCGGAAAACACGGTTTTCGGCATTAAGAGATTGATCGGCAGAAAATATAACGCTCCTGAGGTTCAAAAAGATATTCGTATTCTCCCATATAAAATCGAAAAAGGGAAAAACGGGGATGCGATGATCAAGCTGCAGGAAAAGCAATATAGCCCTGCAGAAATATCATCATACATTCTTGCCTATATTAAAGAAGCTGCGGAAAAATATCTGGGCGAAAAAGTTACTGATGCGGTTATCACGGTACCTGCGTATTTTAATGACAGCCAGCGGCAGGCAACAAAAGATGCCGGGAAAATAGCCGGGTTGAATGTTCAAAGAATTATTAATGAACCAACAGCTGCCGCGCTTGCCTATGGCCTTGATAAAAAAAATGAAGAAAAAATAGCTGTGTTTGATCTTGGGGGCGGCACATTCGACATTTCAATATTGGAAATCGGAGACGGAGTGTTTGAGGTTAAATCGACAAATGGGGATACACATCTTGGAGGAGAAGATTTTGACCTGAGAATTGTCGACTTTCTGGCAAATGAATTTCAAAAAGACCAGGGAATAGACATCAGGAGCGATAAAATGGCTTTGCAAAGATTGAAAGAAGCCGCTGAAAAAGCAAAGATGGAATTGTCATCCTCGATGGAGACTGATGTGAATTTGCCGTTTATTACAGCAGATGCAAACGGCCCCAAACATCTTAACATCAAGATAACACGTGCAAAGCTTGAAGCGCTTGTATCCGACCTTCTGGATAACCTTGATGCGCCATGTCAAACAGCTTTGAAAGATGCCGGCATGTCTACAAGTGAAATTGGAGAAGTCATACTGGTAGGCGGAATGACCAGAATGCCGGCTGTTCATGAGCGCGTAAAAAAAATATTCGGCAAAGAACCCAATAAGGGTGTAAACCCTGATGAAGTAGTCTCCCTTGGAGCTGCAATCCAGGGCGGAGTGCTGAAAGGCGATGTAAAAGATGTACTGCTTCTTGATGTAACACCACTTTCCCTTGGCATCGAAACTCTTGGCGGTGTAATGACAAGGCTGATCGAAAAGAATACCACCATTCCGGCAAGACAGAGCCAGGGTTTTTCAACAGCCGAAGATAATCAACCGGCAGTGACGGTTCATGTGCTTCAAGGTGAGCGTGAGATGGCCGGCGGCAATAAAACCCTTGGACGATTTGAACTTACCGGCATCGCACCGGCTCCCAGAGGAATGCCGCAAATAGAAGTAGCTTTTGACATTGATGCCAACGGTATCGTCAATGTTTCCGCCAAAGACCAGGCAACCGGTAAAGAACAGTCAATTCGGATAACTTCATCTTCAGGTCTGTCAAAAGATGAAATTGACAGACTGATAAAAGATGCTGAAATGCATGCAGAAGATGACAAAAGAAAAAAAGAGCTTGTAGATGCAAGAAATGCTGCGGATGCAATGATTTATTCCACTGAAAAAGCGGTTTCCGAGGCCGGAGATAAAGTTGACGGTGCGACAAGTAGTCGTATCCAGGAAACCATTTCCAATCTCAAACAGGCAATGAATAAAGATGATGCATCTGAAACCAAGAGACTGACCGAGGAACTGACACATGCCACGCATGCGCTTTCCCAAACCATGTATCAGAATACCCAGAACTGCGGGTCCGGGCATGGCAGCTGCGGGCAAAACCATGAGGCTTCCAATACATCACAATCGGATAATGATGTAATAGATGCTGAATACAAAGAAGTTGCATAGAAGATAGAAGCCAAAAATTGCTGACAATGTGAGACACACCAGCTGAAAGGCCCATCTTTCAGCTGGTGTGTTATTTCCTTCCTCACTTACTCGGCAATTATTGATAAAAATTCATGGAGACAGTAACAAGTTTGACCCAGAAGGCCAGGCTTTGGATTAAGCCCAGAGGGCATGGTTTAAAGAACCAAAATAATATTAAGAAATAGAAC
>CAZTYY010000159.1:0-7363 GCA_964617785.1 uncultured Desulfobacterales bacterium
AGTCCCGGAATAAATTTTAAAGTTCTTTGACATATTGAAATATTTATTACTGCATTGACGTCCTATTTTGTGATCATTGATCCCATAGATGCGTCACTTATTTTCAGCGATGCAAGCTGAAAATTTAAAGGTTTTTTGCAAGGCCTAACATGTTCCTGTTTATGGCAAGGCTGATATCAGGCTGAACCAGTTCGTGGTGCTCTTCATTAAACGGGATGTAGGTTAAGAGATAGCTCTCAGGTGTAATTGTAATGTTTTCAATTGTTTCTGTCATTTTTTCGCGGGGACGCATGAAGTTTGCAAGGTTGAGTTTCAGACTTTCAACTGCTTCCTTCACCGGCAGGTTTACCGGATGTCGTTTTCCTTCAGGCATTTCCGGTGATAGTTTTTTTATAAATTGAGAAACAGTCATACTTCCTGCAATCTGTAAAAAATTTTGAGGGCGAACCTTAAATGCCGGGCACCAGAAATGGAATCTGATCTGATCCCATCCTTTTTGAGCAACTTTCGGTAAGTTGGCTATTTTTATCAGGTCGGCATATGACCTGAGATTGATACCTGAAATATTCGTTTTAATTCTCCAGAAGGGCATGTATGTGACATTACCGTCATTAGATGGAAGATATGCAACCGTGAGCTTCTTTAGACTATTGTTAACCGGTCGCCAAACCGAACTGCAATTCTTGCAGCAAAGAACTATGGAATCACGGTTTCCTTCAAGGTCCCAGCCGCAGGAAGGGCAAAGGGTAGGGATAAAGTGAAGGTTCCATTTAGGGCGCCCGCCTGAAAAAAGAGAGATGTCGAAATTGTCCGGTAGTTCTGTCTGGACAGGTTCGTTTAAAATCGCATCGAACAGTTTGTCTTCAAGATAAAATGGAGAATATAACAGGCTGAATGTTTCTCCAATATGTGCCTGGTGACAAATCGGGTTTGGAAGGCCGGAATTGAATCGTTCCTTGAATATTTCTATCACATTTTTGAAAGTAATGATTGGTGTCAGGAATCTGCCTTCCATTTCAGATGATAGAAATTTAAGCTTTTGGGTTTGACTGCGGAAGCCTACTGAAATGGGGAAATGGAGCGATCCTATGGCCTGATGACTGACATCGATAAATTTTTTTCTGATCCCGTTTGCTACACATGAAAAAAGCATGCCTTTAAAACGCCAGTATGGAAAATAGACCAGATGCTTCCCTTCAGGAGCCGAGTGCGGCAGTACATATCGGAAGCAGTCTGATGTCGTAAGGTAGGAATTGACACGGCAGAACTCACATGTAAAAAGACGGTCGGTTTCTTCAAGGACCGCAGGCGCCCCGCATTGAGGGCATTGATGTTCTATGAGAAAATTAATGTTTTTCTCCGCATTGGTTGCAGTATATGGCGTCTGTTAAATTTTCCATACCGCATTTCGAACATATTTTCGGTGTTGGCTTATCTTCTGCCGCCTGGCCGCAGCGGGGACAGAACTTTGCATTTGGCGTCAGATTTTTTCCGCACTTCCCACACCGCCTGAAAACAAGCTGCTGATGTCCGCACATTGGACAAAATTTTGCATCTTCCGGTATGGCGCTATGGCATTCCGGACATGTATATTCGCTTTTTGAAGTTGCCTGGTCTTTTTGGCCTTGCCGGCCGGCTTCCCCTGAAAAGAATTTGGCAAACATGGCCGGCATCATCAGGCCCATTCCCATCCCCATGCCGTCACCTGATCCGCCATCCGAATCCGAAGCCTTTTCCATGGCCATGGCAGCTTTCATCTGCATGAGTTTGTTCATATCATCAAATACATTCATTCGGCTTTTGTCATCAATGGCCTGCTGAACTTCCGGCGGCGGTGTAATTGAATTCATGTAAAGATGGGTCAGGCCGAGGCCGAAGTGCATGAAGTCCTGCTGCAGGCGTTTTGTCAGACCTTCCGACAGCTCATCATATTTAGCCGGAAGGTTCAGGATTGAATCCAGCATGTCGCCCATGTAGTCGTTAAACCTGGATACAATGACACGGTTCAGGTATTCCTCTATCTCTTCAGTGGAAAACATGCCCTGGGTTCCGACCATCCGGTTAATGAAAAGAACCGGTTGAACAATCTGCAGGTTAAAGATTCCGAAAGCCCGAAGGCGGATAAGGCCCAGTTCAGAGTCCTTGAAGGCGACCGGGTCTCTAGTGCCCCACTTCAGATTTGTAAAAATTTTCATATTCACAAAATATATCTCAGCCCTTAATGGGCTTTCCATTGCCCAGGGAAGGCTGGCGATTTTTGTCAGTATGGGGATATTACCTGTTTTTAGGGTATGTCGACCCGGACCAAACGCTTCGACAGCTTTTCCTTTATAGAAAAAGATACCGGCCTGGCTTTCCCGAATGGTTAACTGAGCGCCCCATTTAATTTCTCCTGATCCTTTTTCAGGAAGACGATGGACAAGTTCTTTGCCTGTCTCGTCAAACCATTCCAGATTTTCAAGAAAAATAATATTATCTGTTCCCATGGTTTCTCCCCTTTTTTTAGTTAGTCTTGTGTGCGGCAGAACTGAATATTTATTGATATTATATCATTTATGTCAAGCGAATTCAAGAATACAGGCAGGGTAATTTCCAGGTGCGGCCACTTTGCTACGATTCTAATTATTTATTGAATTTTTATTAAAAATATGATAAAATTTCTGAAATTCAGAATTAGGTCTGCCAAATTGAAAACAGATGGCTGGTAGCCGAATCAATTTGCCGGGCTATTGCAAATCAAATAATATATCTTTTCTTTAATTGTACAAGTTTTCCATTACTTCAATATTATTTTTCAGATGATGAGGTTTTACTATGTCGGACAATTTGTTTGTTACCGCAACCGAAGCAAGAAGCGGAAAATCGGTGATCTGTCTGGGATTGATGGAACTTTTGCTTAGAAAGGTTGAGAGGGTGGGTTTTTTTCGTCCGATTATTCCGGATCCTGTGGGAAATAAAAAAGACAATGATATTGATCTGATCGCCTCACATTTTAAATTAAAGACACCCTATGAAAAAATGTATACATACACCGTTGCCCAGGCAGAGAACATGCTGTCACAGGGCAGGCAGGCCGAGCTGATCGAAGGAATTGTCAATTCATATAACGAAATCAGTGAAGATAACGATTTTGTTTTGTGCGAAGGCATTGAAATCGGAGGGTCAAGCGCATCGTTTGAGTTTGGTATCAATGCTAAATTGAGCGACAACCTGGGGAGCCCGGTTCTGCTGGTTGCAAATGCACACAATAAAACCGTTGAAGAAACAGTCATGGCTACAAATGTTTACAATAAATCCTTTATTGACAGAGGATGCAATGTTGTAGCAACCGTTGTGAACATGGTAGAACCCGAAAATGAGGGGGCTATTATTGCAAGGCTGAAAAAAGAAGAGAATTTGCAAAAACAGCTCATCTATACGATTCCGGACAATAAATCTTTAAGTAATCCCACGGTCAGTGAAATTGTTGATATCATAAACGCAGATGTTTTATTTGGCGAAAAGCATTTGAACCAGCACGTTCACAGCTATATGATTGCAGCCATGAAGATTGATAATTTTTTAAAAAGGCTTACACACGGCACACTTGTCATTACACCAGGCGACAGGTCGGACGTGATTGTCGCATGCCTGTCAGCAATTTCTTCCATGTCAATGCCATATATTTCCGGAATTCTTTTAACTGGCGGTATAATTCCGGAAGAACCGATTCGGAAGTTGATCGAAGGGTCTATCCGTATTATTCCTATTTTGAGTGTTTCCGAAGATACGTTTCCTACAGCCAGGAAGATTGATAATATACATGCCGGCATTCGGCCTGAGGATGAGAGAAAAATCATTAATGCCATTGGGTATTTTGAAAAAAATATCGATATGGAAACGCTTGGAAAAAAGATTATCCATGCCCATTCAACCATTGTCACACCGAAAATGTTTGAGTTCAGATTGATTCAAAAAGCTAAAAAATACAAGCAGCATATTGTATTGCCGGAGGGAGAGGATGAGAGGATACTAAAAGCAGCCAAGGGCCTTTTATGCAGGGATGCTGTGGATGTAACCCTTCTTGGTGATGAAAAAAGAATCAGGGAAAAAATAATTCGTCTTGGACTCAACATGGAGCCTGCAAAAATAGTTGAGCCAAAAAATTCCAAATATTTTGAAGATTATATTCAAACTTTTTTCAAATTGCGGAAAAGCAAAGGGGTCACTGAAGATATGGCAAGGGATACCATGGCTGATGTCAGTTATTTTGGAACAATGATGGTTTATAAGGGCCATGCAGATGGAATGGTCTCAGGGGCTGTTCATACTACCGGTGATACTATAAGGCCTGCCTTTCAAATTATTAAAACAGAACCAAATTGTGCAATTGTTTCAAGTGTAATTTTCATGTGTCTTCGTGATAAGGTACTCGCTTACGGTGATTGTGCGATAAATCCCAATCCAAATGCCGAAGAACTTGCTGCAATTGCAATTAGTTCGGCGTTAACTTCACAAGTTTTTGGAGTTGAGCCAAGGGTTGCCATGTTGTCCTATTCAACCGGTGAATCAGGCAAAGGCACCGATGTTGATATTGTAAGAAAAGCTACGGAAATCGCAAGAGAAAATGCAAAAACTCTCTATCCTGATTTAAAGCTCGAAGGGCCGATACAGTATGATGCAGCGGTGGACATGAATGTAGCCAAAACAAAAATGCCTGAAAGCGACGTTGCCGGCAAAGCCACTGTATTGATTTTCCCGGATCTAAATACCGGGAACAATACATACAAGGCTGTACAGAGATCGTCGGGAGCAGTTGCTATTGGCCCTGTACTGCAGGGACTAAATAAACCGGTAAATGATCTTAGCCGGGGATGTACAGTTGTAGATATTATCAATACAGTGGCGATTACCGCGATCCAGGCCCAGGCTAAAAAAGGATTATTATGAAGATACTGGTCATTAATACGGGAAGCTCTTCAATAAAATACAAGCTGTATGATTTGCGAAAAAAGGAGGTCCTTTCCAAAGGGTTATTAGAAAAAATCGATGAGCCGGGCACCCGACTGATTCATGAAAAACGACCTGAACATCCTGACAGAAAGGTAAAAATTGAAAATAGCGCCTCCCTTACTCATAAAAGCGGGCTTGAACGTATTGCCCAATTGCTTAGCGACAAAGAATATGGAGTGATATCAAATAACGATGAGATATCGGCCGTTGGACACAGGGTGGTTCATGGCGGAGAGACATTTAAAACACCTGCAGTTATTGACGAAAAAGTTATTTCGGCAATAAAGGAGAATATCCCCCTTGCACCGCTGCATAATCCTTCCAATTTGACTGGAATTGAAATAGCCGGAAATATATTTCCCAAAGCCCTTCAGGTGGCTGTCTTTGATACAACATTCCATCAGACAATGCCTCCTGAAGCCTTTATATACGCGCTGCCATATGAATTATATGAAAAATATAAGGTTCGAAAATATGGCTTTCACGGAACATCTCATGCATACGTTTCCCGGAAGGCAGCCGGTTTTCTTGAAAGACCATTAAATGAATTGAACATGATTACCATTCACCTTGGAAACGGTGGAAGTATGTGTGCTATTCAGAACGGCAGTTGTATTGAGACTTCCATGGGAATGACACCACTTGGCGGCCTTGTGATGGGAACACGCTGCGGAGATCTTGATCCTTCCATACCTTTTTTCCTTTCAGATCATTTAAACATGTCTCCTAAGGAGATAGACTCCCTTTTAAACAAATCAAGCGGCTTGAAAGGGATATGCGGTGTTAACGATATGCGGGAAGTGATAAAAAGAAAAAACCAGGGAGACATTCGTGCAGAACTGGCCTTGAAAAAATATATTCGCCGTATCAGGAAATATATTGGTGCATATTTTGCAATTTTGGAAAAGCTTGATTGTCTTATTTTTACAGGAGGCATTGGTGAAAATGCTTTGGAAATACGTGAGGGATGCTGCAGTGGCTTAAACCGGCTGGGCATCGAAATTGACAGGGAACGAAATCAAATAACGGAAAATAAAATTCGTGAAATAAATAAGCCCATGAGTCAATTGAAAATTTTAATTGTCCCAACAGATGAAGAGCTGATGATAGCACTTGAAACGCAGGATGTCCTAGAGTCGTTATGAAATAGAATCGTTATAAAAAAGGCACGTAACTTCTCAATAACATAGGGCCAAGAATATCTCATTTATAAATGAGACATCCTTGCCCCTCCCTGTCTTTTTGAGAACTTATAAAGGCACTAATAAAAAGGAGGCAGAAAATGTCAATTAGTTATAAAGAACTTGGTCTTGCCAATACCAATGAAATGTTCAAAAAAGCTATGGAGGGCAAGTATGCCGTACCTGCCTATAACTTTAATAATATGGAGCAACTCCAGGCTATTATTAAAGGGTGCGGAGAATCCAAATCGCCTGTTATCCTTCAGGTTTCAAGTGGCGCAAGGAATTACGCAAATCCAACACTGCTTCGCAATTTAGGTAAAGGCGCTGTTGAGATGGCTAAAGAGCTTGGCTATACGATACCCATAGCATTGCATCTGGATCATGGCGATACCTATGAGCTTTGTGTTTCCTGTATCGAAAGTGGATTTTCTTCCGTTATGATAGACGGTTCGCACCATTCTTATGATGAGAATGTACAGCTTACAAAAAAAGTGGTTGATTATGCCCATAAATATGATGTCTCGGTTGAAGGTGAACTTGGGGTATTGGCTGGAATCGAAGACGATGTGGCGGCTGCCGAATCCACATACACGCAGCCGGCAGAAGTTGAAGATTTTGTGAGCAAAACCGACGTTGATTCTCTTGCCATATCAATCGGTACATCTCACGGCGCTTTTAAATTCAAACCTGAAGATTGTACGCTAAATGAAGATGGAATTTTGGTACCGCCTCCCCTTCGTTTTGATATTTTAGAAGAGATTGAAAAAATAATACCGGGTTTTCCTATTGTTCTGCACGGAGCAAGTTCGGTTTTGCCCAAATATGTTGCCATTATTAATGAAAACGGGGGCTCTCTTGAAGCAGCCGTTGGCATTCCTGAAAAACAGCTTAGGCAGGCGGCACAGTCTGCTGTTTGTAAAATCAATATTGATTCTGATGGACGACTTGTTTTGACCGCCATGATACGTAAAGTATTTAGTGAAAAGCCAGGTGAGTTCGATCCCCGCAAGTACCTTGGACCTGCACGGGAGGAGCTTACCAGTATGATCATCAATAAAAATACCAATGTGCTTGGCAGCGCCGGAAAATACTAGAAGCAATCTAAACATACGCAGGAAGGCATTATAATGAAAGCATTCACTATTTTTATTATCCTCCTGACAGCACCTGTTTTAGCATTTTCGAGT
>CAZTYY010000160.1:0-7334 GCA_964617785.1 uncultured Desulfobacterales bacterium
TACAACTATCAAGACCTCACAAGAAATTAGGCCAATGCGTAATAAACAATTGTTGACAAAACAAAACTATAGTTTTATTGTCTGTGCATGTAAAAACTGGAAAAACGGAGAATTTGTTATGCGGCCAATTGTTTCTGAACAGGACCCTTTACGCTATCCATTGAATGAACTTCTGGGCACTCGAGCTCATGTAAGGTTGCTCAGGGTCATGGCAAACGAGGTTGATGGCCCTCTTACTACTCCGGATCTTGCCAAACGTGCCGGCCTGACAGTCCCTGGTGCCCAAAAAGCATTGACAAAACTCTTTCGGTCGGGTTTCGTCTCCCGCGTGGGCGGCGGTCGAAAACATCAGTATGAAATTCGATGTTCGGACAGGCTCATGCAGGTAATATTAGAGCTCTTTCAGACGGAAAAGAATAGATATGAACAATTGCTTTCCGCGATCAAAAAGGAAATCAAAAACCTTACACCGCATCCACACGCAGTATGGATTCAAGCGTTCCCAAAGGAAATCGGTGAACCGTTTACATTAGGATTGTTACATGAAACCCGCCATTTGACGAATTGCGTTCGCCAATTGAGGGCAAACCTCAATCAGATTGAAAATGACTTCGATCTTACGATTGAACTTGAAAGTTATACAAAAGCAGATATTTCCGATCTGGAATTTGATGACTTTACTGCTCTGTACGGAGTCATGCCATCATCTGACACTCTTACCCGACAGCATACAAAGAATCCGTTGACACACATGGAAAAGGATCTACGGTTGCAGGTACTATCTCGTAAGTTGGCCAAAGCCATCGAGCAGGATACTTCTCTCTTGCTGCGCGCAAAAGAGCATATCCATCGTTTATTAAAAGAAGGTCAAGGAACGGCCAACAGAGATTTAATGGAATGGCGTGACATCCTCAATATGTATTCCATTCAACGTCTGTCTCGATTTTTCATCTCATCCAGCGAACGCGCCAATCGCTTGCGTCGCAGCAACCCTTTTTTTGCCATTTTAAACTTCGATGAACGGGCTCAACTGTTTAGTGACCTGGAGGATAGAAATGACTCGTGAGCAACTTGAACATGCAATTCGGGCAGCTTGTGATGTCTCAAAGGACACCGAGTTATGGATATTCGGCTCTCAAGCAATTCTTGGAGAATTTCCGAATGCACCGGAAAGCCTTCGTGCATCAATAGAAGTTGATGTCCAACCGAAGAATCGACCGGAAACCGTTGAAAGTGTTGATGGTACTTTGGGTGAATTGTCCATGTTCCATCAAACACATGGCTTCTATGTCCATGGAATATCCATTAAATCTGCAAAACTTCCCGACGGCTGGGAAAAGAGAACCGTACCAGTCAGTGACCCAATATCGACTCACGGTAAGACAGGGCTGTGTATTGAGGCGTATGATCTTGCTGCCAGTAAGCTTGTAGCTTCCAGGGAAAAGGACAAAGAATTTGTTCGCACACTCCTTATCGAAAAAATGATTGACGTAAAAATCCTTACAAAAAGAATCAGTTCACTAAATGTGAAAGAGCAGCTCCGAGAGCGTCTTCTTCAGTGGGTAAAAATCACTGCAGATGAATTGGAGGGGACGGAATAAAGCCCTTAATTCCGTTCGATAATTTCAGAATGTTTTGCGGCTGGTTTGGGCTGAACTGATAATTTTTAGTCCTTCGAGGGTCAGATCAGGTTCAATTGCATCAATTGTTTCCGATACCTGGCCGATCAGTTCCGAGAGACCGCCTGTGGCGATGACCGCAGGCTCGGTTTTCATCTCTTTTTTCATTCGCCTGACTATCCCGTCCACAAGACCGGCATATCCGAAAATAATCCCGGACTTCAGGCTTGCGGAGGTATCTTTTCCAATCACTTTCTGTGGAGGGGTAAAGAGTTCCACTCTTGGCAGTTTGGATGCGTTAGCAAAAAGAGCTTCCGAGGCGATTATAATTCCGGGTGAAATTGCGCCGCCAAGATATTCTCCATTTCGAGAAACAGCATCAAAGGTGGTGGCTGTACCGAAATCAACGATAATCAGACTTTTTTTATACTTACTGTATGCACCAACCGCGTTGACAATTCTGTCTGCTCCCACTTCCGAAGGGTTGTCGTATAAGATCGGCATAATACCGGAAGATGCGGCGTCTATCCATTCAGGTGCATGGTTAAGATACTTTCTGCAGAAGGCGTCGTAAACACCGACAACAGGAGGTACGACACAGGAAATGATGGTTCTTTGTATATCCTTGAATTGAATACCACTTCCCTTAAAAAGGCCTGACGCAAGAACAGAAAATTCATCTCCGGTTGTTCTTCTTTCCGTACGTATACGCCAGTTTGTTACAAGGTTGTCTTTCTTAAAAACCCCGATCACCGTATTTGTATTTCCGATATCTATGACAAGCAGCATTTTAACAAGATTTCCTTATGGCATCTATTATTTTTAATGTTACCCGGGTTCCGGCCACATCATGACACCTGACGATATCAGCTCCATTTAAAACAGCAGCCGCAACAGCCGCCTGGGTCCCTGTTTCAACAATCTGTGAACAAGGCCCAGGTGTGTGTGTGTCTTTGCCGGCAATATCTTTCAGTTTGTCACGGATAAATGCTTTCCTTGACGGCCCTACAAGAATCGGAACCCCGACTGATTTAAATGCTGCAAGATTATTTAATATTATAAAATTGTGTTCAAAGGTTTTTCCAAAACCTATACCTGGGTCAATAATGATTTTCGATCGGCAAATGCCTTTTTTAACAGCTGAATCCACAGCATCGGCAAGAAACGTTTTGATCTCTCCTATAAGGTCATCATATTGTGGATTCTCCTGCATGGTTTTTGGCGCACCCTTCATATGCATTATAATAACAGGAACGCCTGCTTCTGCAGCAATTTCAGCCATTTTGGGGTCGAGGCGCAAGGCGCTGATGTCGTTAATTATGCTAGCCCCGGCATCAATAGCCCTTTTTGCCACATCTGATTTGGTGGTATCAATTGAAATTGGAATGGCAATTTTTTGAGCCAGCTTTTCTATCACCGGCAGAACTCGACTGATTTCATCTTCCGATGAAACCGGATCTGCAAAAGGGCGGGAGGATTCTCCGCCGATATCAATAATATCCGCACCCTGTTCCACCATTTTCTCAGCATGAGAAAGCGCTATGTCGTGATCGGCAAATTTTCCTCCGTCTGAAAAAGAATCCGGTGTCATATTAAGTACACCCATTATACGGGTGCGTTTACCCTGATTAAGAGCACTATCAAAGTCAAGGCCGGGACTTTGCTTGTTTCGAGAAAGATTGACTTGATCACTCATTGTCGTCGTTTGTAGTTTTTTCGACGTTCTCGCTGTTTTTGTTTTTAAGGAACGGCAGTTCAACATTCGGCCTCATGGAACAGATCAGCTCATCCAACTCTTTTCCCATTACAGTTTCTTTTTCGAGAAGAAGATCTGCCAGGCTGTGAAGTACATCCAGGTTTTTTTCAAGAATTTTTTTTGCCCGTTTATAATTGTCAGTGATCAGGCGGGATATCTCTTTGTCGATTTGTTTTGCCGTCTCCTCTGAATAGTCTCTATGCTGCTGGATCTCCCTTCCCAGAAATATCTGCTCTTCATTACGCCCAAAGGATAGTGGCGCAAGCTCTTCGCTCATTCCCCAATTTCTAATCATGTTCTGGGCAAGCGCTGTGGCCTGTTTGATATCATTTGAAGCGCCGGTGCTGATTCTGCCGAAAACGATCTCTTCCGCCACACGACCGCCAAAGGCAACCGACAGGTCACTTTCAAGCTGATCTTTGTACTTGAAGTCACGTTCTTCCGGTAAAAACCATGTCAAACCTGCTGCTTGTCCCCTGGGAATGATAGTAATTTTGTTGATAACATCAGTCCCAGGCAGAAAACGCGCGACAAGGGCATGTCCTCCCTCGTGATATGCGGTTGTTTTCCTGTCTTCTTCCTTTACTACCTTGGATTTACGCTCCATTCCCATAAAAACTTTATCTTTTGATTCTTCAAAATCATCCATTTTAAGTTTTTCCTGGTTCTTTTTAGCGGCAATAAGCGCTGCTTCATTCACCAGGTTTTCAAGGTCGGCGCCGGAGAAGCCGGGTGTTCCTTTTGCAAGAACACTCACATCCACGTCAGAAGCAACGGGTGTTTTCTTCATGTGTACGCTAAGAATCCCTTCCCGCCCTTTTATATCAGGAAGCGGAACAATAACCTGACGGTCAAAACGGCCGGGGCGCAGAAGTGCAGGATCAAGTACATCAGGCCTGTTTGTGGCTGATATCAGAATGACGCCTTCGTTTGATTCAAAACCGTCCATTTCAACAAGCAACTGGTTTAAGGTTTGCTCTCTTTCATCATGGCCACCGCCGAGGCCGGCACCACGATGTCTGCCCACGGCATCTATTTCATCGATGAAAATGATACAAGGCGCATTTTTTTTGCCCTGGGTAAATAAATCCCTTACGCGCGACGCTCCTACGCCGACGAACATCTCAACAAAATCAGACCCGCTGATACTGAAAAACGGAACATTAGCCTCACCTGCAATGGCCCTGGCCATTAACGTTTTACCTGTTCCAGGTGATCCTACAAGAAGAACGCCTTTGGGTATACGGCCACCCAGTTTGGTATATTTTTTAGGTTCTTTTAGAAAATCTATTATTTCTGTAAGCTGTTCCTTTGCTTCTTCAACCCCTGCGACATCTTCAAAAGTCACTTTTCCCTTCTGGTCGGATTGGAGACGAGCTCTACTTTTTCCAAATGAAAGTGCTTTTCCTCCTCCACCCTGCATTTGACGCATGAAAAAAATCCATACACCGATCAGAATGATCATCGGAAACCATGACGCAAGAATCGAAATAAACCACGGGGTTTCATCCGGCGGCTTTGCCTTTATTGTGACACCCCTTTCCCTTAATGTACGGATCAAGTCATTGTCCTGCGGGGCATAAACTTTATATCTTGCACCATTGACATCTCTAATGAAAAGCTCCGGTCCCTGTATGACGACATCCGTAACACGCGCTTCTTCAACCATAGAGAGAAATTCCGTGTAGCTTATATTTGTCTCAGAGACAGTTTGCTTGTTGAACATATTGAAAAGCATGACCATCATCAGTATTATGACAAGCCATAAAGACAGATTTTTATAAAACTGATTCAATTAATACCTCCTGAACGCAATAAATTGTGAGCTTATTTTCTATCTAGTTTTTTCTAAATAACCCCTAAATCATAAATGACAAAAGATAATCATCCACAGGTTATTTAGCAAGTAAAAGTTCAATCTTAAGTATCTTTACTGTTTCAGAGGTTACTTTTGCGGAATCGCTAATTCTGTATCCCGCTAACCAGATTATCCTTTCTCTGCTTACAAGAACAGGACATAGCGGACGCTTATGTCTCGGAACCTTGTTATTAATGAAAAAATTTTTTACTTTTTGGGAACCCGCCATTCCGAGAGGTGTAAATCGGTCACCCGGACGGATGCTTCTTACGGTAATAGGAAAATCGATCCGGTCCATATCCATAAAGGCGATCCTCGAGATGGAAGAGTAAACATCAAGTTCAGAGCCGGAATCAACAACAGAAAATGTTAGCTTTACTCCTGTCTCATTTATATGAAACACACCGGGCTTGAATCCTGTTTTAAAAAAAATATAATTAAACGGGGCAGCCTCAGCTTTTGTGCAATCAGCTCTCCCTCCTCTTGATTTGTTATAACATTTTAATATTTTAACAAAACCATCGCTTCGTTCAACTTTTAAGCCATCAGGCAGGTCAATGCTTTTACAACCCGATTTGCATGACACAAGCTCTTCTGCAGCATCAATATGGCCAAACTCAATGCGCCTTAAATCCCCCTTGATGACTTGAATGGCATGCCTGAGTATACGCCGTTTGAGCGCAATATGGATGCCTTCAATCCAGGATATTGCAAAAAGGATTGATTTATCTTTAGCGATAACAACATTTTTTTTAAATTCCGTTTCAACAAACGTCGAGGTCCAGTCTTCCTCGTCTGTGGTAATATTTGAAAGTCTGTTCAGATTTTCTTTTATTCCAAGGTTATAAGATTTTTTAAGTAAGGGCAGCAGGCTGTTCCTTATTCTGTTTCTCAGGTATCGGTTATCTTGATTGGATGCGTCTGATACGTGTCTGATATTCCTTTTTTGGATAAATTCTTCTATTTCATTCCTTGAAGAATGGATCAGGGGACGTACAATCATATTTTGCCTTATAGCCGGTATTCCTGATAAACCCTTAAGTCCGCTTCCGCGAATAAGATTCATTAGCACTTGCTCTGCATTGTCATCCGAGTGATGGCCAAGTGCGATTTTATTAAAGCCTTTTTTTTTTGCCACATTAAAATAGAACCTGTAGCGCAATTTTCTGGCAGTTTCTTCCAGGGACAACCGGTTTTGTTTTCTGAAACTTAAAACATTTTCATTTTTTATATAAAAAGGAAGGGCCAGTTTTTTTGCCAAAGACTGCACAAATGCAGCTTCTTTATCTGCTACTTCTTTTCTTATTTCATGGTTGAAGTGGGCAACAGCAAGGGTCAAAGATAATCCAGCAGACAGATCAATCAGGGCATAAAGAAGTGCAGTTGAGTCAGCCCCCCCGGAAACACCGACAAGAACCGAATCTCCAGGCGCAAACATATTATACGTTGCAATCGTCCGAGACACTTTGCTCAGAAAATTATCATGATGAAAAGTCATAACATCTTAAAAACATTTTAAATAATATTAAATTATGCCGTATAATATAACGCCTGTATTGTCAATAAATAATGGGAGTGTCCACTGGGTTGAATGACCGGGCGGAGATATTTTTTTGGGCATGTCGGGCCATCAAAATTTTGACTTTTTACGAAGTCATCACAATTTTGCCTTGAAAAAATGATTTTTGAAAGATATACAACAACAACCTGGTTGTGCTAGGCGGGGAGTTAGCGGTTCCCTTTACCCGAAATCCGCTTTACGCGGGGCTGAATTCTTTCTTAAGGCCTTTTTCCAGATTGTAAATTGTTCTGGCCGGTCGCCGCGCAACAGACACCCATGAATTTCGTCAGGTCCGGAAGGAAGCAGCGATAAGTGAGGCGGTCTGTGTCGCGGATCGATCCCGGTCAAGTTGCGGTTTATCTTTCAAAAAAAGTTCGACAGAAAGTGCACAGCCAGGCCTAACCTTCTTATTCCCGATTTTTGGACCTAATATTGATGGCTTCGTAAAAAGTCCCAATTCCGTCACTCCGGCGAAAGCCGGAGTCCAGAAGCTATTGAAATGACTGGATAGCGCTAAGCTTCACTGCGTGTCCGGTTTTC
>CAZTYY010000161.1:0-7196 GCA_964617785.1 uncultured Desulfobacterales bacterium
ATTTCAGGTATTAAGGAGAAACTCGGCCTCATTATTTTTTTGCGACAAAACCTTGTTATGCAAGGAGTATTCTTTCAATTCTGTTTCTCTAAACGAGAAATCGTTTTCTTGATGTATTTTCGGTGATAGGGTTGTTTTTCGGTTTTTAAAAGTTTTTTTAAACAGTCAATATGGGACGCATCTCCAAGCCGGTCTAAGCCAACAATGGCAGCATGTCGAACGTCGATATCCGGGCTTTGTAGACTTAGGACAAAATAGGGGAGGGCTTTCTTCCTTTCCGAAAAGGGGGTGTCAAAACGCATCAGGGTGATCACGCCACACTGGATCTGTGGGTTTGGGTGGGTATAAAAATTCTCCAGGTCCTGGAAATATTCCGGATATCCCAAATTGCTGAGTGTAGATAAAAGTGTTCTGACCTGCTTCTCATCTGAGGTCTGATATAATAATTTTCGCAGTGCTGAAACAATGTCTGGATCTCCCCCTTTGCGATGTCGTTCACTCCGTTGATGCTCCGAATATTTAGATATGGTTTGCACGGCTATTTTTTGCATCCCAGGTTCAGAACGACTTAAAAGGTTGAGAATAGATAGCTTAGTGTAGGAAACAGCTTCCTTGCCGTGTATGGCAATGGCTTCACCCGCAGCAGCCCGGACATCCAGAGAAGAATCCTCAAGAAGCGGCAGGAGACTTTTCATGATTTCGGGTGTCAAAGTCGGCGGGTGATGGTCGGATAAGAGTCTGCATGCTGCTGTTCGGACAGCAGGATCGTCGTGTGTCAGAATCTCTCCCGTTGCGACTAATATATCGTCGGTATGGGCGCCACCGAGTGCCATTGTTGACGAACCACTCATTTCCCTCAGGGCATTAATGATCAACTCGGGATTATTTGAAAAAACATTTATCTTGAATCGTTTTACTTTTGTCGGAAGGGTTTCCTCGAAAAATAATTTTTTCACTTCTGACTCCGGGCATCGCCGAATAGCACAATAATATTTTTCCGACATGTATTCTTCAGCCGTTACTTTTATTAACCTGTGTTCACGCTGTAAATCCGAAGGTTTCAAGAAAGAAATGTAAATCATCTTGGCCTTTAACTTATCGGAAGATGGCCAATAACCAGCCTTGCATATATATAAAAAGACATCACTCGCCCGACCAAAACGGGAAGGATGCATAAAATCCGAATCCTTAATGATGAAACATCCCTGCTGATCTGTTTCTTTGTTAATTTCTCTCCGCCATATATGGGTCATATCCACCGGATTTAATTCCTGTTTGCTGACAATGAGTAAGACTGTGGCATTACTGATCGGATGACCGGTTTGGTCATCAACAACGTTGACTTTCTGATCCTTGGCGTAAAGGGGGCTGCTTAGTACTAATACGATAAGGACTGTTGCTATTATAATTTTTCTAATATTTTTTTTTGCCATGGCTAAATCATAAGGTTTTGTCGCAAAAAAATAATGAGGCCGAGTTTCTCTGATATCCTGTGCAAATGTAAAACTCATATCAGAAAAGGTCCGGCATGTAAAACTTGCGACAGAACAAAAAAAGGTTGCAAATTATTATAAAAATTGTTAATTAATTAATTCTTATCTGTATTCATCGCAGAGAAAAAATCATGGAGTCGCTATGCATTATGATATTCTCTTTGATCCACTCCCCGACTATGTTCTTATTCGTACCAAGGGCGAAATGGACATCAAAGAAAAGGAACCTCGCCGCATCTTGACTGTTACCGCTATGAATACTATCCAAATTTAATAGACTTCATTTTTTATATTTATTGGAGTGATATGAAGTTCAATATCCCATCAAACGTAATAATGGAGTTAAAAGATTGCCAAAAGGATCTTTCCTGTCTTACATCCGGTCTATGTGGTGACCCTGCCGGGTGTAAAGTTGATTATGCTACTGGTCAAAATCGAGGTCTTCTCCTAATTTGACCCACTTTTAAGTTGGGTATTCGACCTTTCATTGCACTGTTTATTTAACAAATTCAAGGGGTGAGAGGTAGTTCAAAGACTTGTGAGGACGACTCACAGGATATCTGCAATATAGGTAAGACACAGTTAAATTCTCCAATACCTTTGATACGTTATGAATACCTTTCCCGACTAGACCTTCTTCTGGCCGGATTGGACAGAACCAAGATCTATCGGGAGGTAGTACATGGCTTGGTGAACTGTAGCTTGAATCTGACTTTTAACGGAATTGGTATAAAAAAAATGATTCATTACGGGGGATGAGAAGATGAAAACAATCAAGAACAAAAAAAGACAAAAACAACATTCAATGCTTAACCGGCGACAATTTATCAAATGTACGACTTCTTTGGGTGTAGCAGCGATGACACACACCTGGCAGACACCATTTGTATTTGCCAAAGAAAAAACCGTCTTGCGCTATTTGGCAAGTGGAGTTACCGAGTTTCCCCAGATTGCGCAAAAGGCAAAGGAAGACTTGGGAATCGAAGTCATTATGTATCCAACGAAAAACTTTCAGGAAACCTTTCTCAAGATAATGACACAACCTCAAAATTTTGACATTACAGATATCGACTACGGAATCATACGCCACTTTGTCCAGGCAGGCATGCTAAAGACCATCGAAGCTAGTCGGATCAAATACTTAAACAATTTCGTTTCTATTTTTACCAGTGGCGAGCTGGCAGGCAAAAAACTGTCTCCTCAAGGCGGGGCACCGTTTCTCTATACATTTCTCAAAGGCCCGGGAAGCCGAGAATTTTCTCCTATGCCCTCCGATTGGATGTGTGCAGTACCAGTTTTGTATAACGCTGATACATTGGGCGTACGCCCGGATTTAATTAAAAGGCCCATAAATAACTGGCATGAATTGCTGAATCCGGAGTTCAGTGGTCGGGCCTCGATCATCAACGTTCCGGGTATCGGCATCCTGGATGCCGCGATGGCCATCGAATCGATGGGGAAATATTCCTATAAAGACAAAGGCAATATGACTAGGGCGGAGATTGATCGGACCGTCAATATTTTAATCGAGGCCAAACGCCGAGGACAGTTCTATGATTTTTGGGCAGATTTTAAAAAAAGCGTTGAGTTTATGGCCTCAGGCAATGTGGTAATCCAATCCATGTGGTCACCGGCAGTGACACAGATACGGCAGATGGGAATTCCCTGTATCTACCAGCCTCTTGAGGAAGGGTATCGAGGTTGGTGCTACGGTCATGCAATTCCCAAAACAGCCAGCGGCAAGAAACTGGATGCGGCATATGAATTCATTAACTGGTATCATTCAGGCTGGGCAGGGGGATTTATGAACCGACAAGGTTATTATGCACCGGTCCCTGGAACCGCTGAAAAATTCATGCAGCCGCATGAGTGGGACTACTGGATGAAAGGCAAACCGGCAACAAAAGATATCATTTCACCAGAAGGAATTGTTATTGAAAATAAAGGAACATCGCGTGATGGTGGCTCATTTGAAGAGCGTATGAGTCGCATTGCATGCTGGAATTCTCAAATGGACGAATCACGCTATCTGCAAAAGAGATGGCAAGATTTTATTAATGCGTAATATATCAAAGGAGATTAATTTTGTTCGGCCTGTTGACCATCCGCAATAAGCTTACAGCTTCATTCACCCTGATCGTTTGTTTGACTGTGGGCGTCAGCTTGGTGGCGATTTTTCTGTTTCACATTTCCGAAAGAGCAACTGACACCATCATTAAGATGAATATGCCGGCTGTTGTTAAAGCCAATTACCTTTCAGTAACTGCCAAAGGCATAGCTGCCGCCGCACCATCGCTGGCAATTTCAATGAATGAAGCGGAGTTGAAACAGGCTAACAAAAAGATCCAATTGCTACTTAGGAATATTGACGACTTAGTTGATAACTTATCCAAACAGCAATTGTCTGTTGCCAATCATCATAGAGGAAACATATACGATTACTCTAAACAATTTGAGCCTGTGCTAATGGAAATCTATGTAAGCTGTTTGGAAATCATCACTCTGCGCAACCAGGTTTCTGACCTATTGTCCGAATCATCTAATTTGTCCGATATGCTGTCACAAGCCTTGGATCCGATAAAGACTGGTGCCGGTTTTAATCTGACCTTAACGTTAATGAAACTTTCAAATACTGATGATAAAGAATTAGATTTATGGCGAAACCAGGCCTTTCACACCGACTTGCCGAACTTTCAATCCAGTATGGAGCTTGGACTATCTATCCAGCAGATCAACGGTATTTTGTTCCAGGCAGCAAACGCCAACAAAATTGCCGATCTGAATCGTTATAAAGACCATTTCGCCCAAGCGGTCGTTGACTTGAAACATAATTTAAAAAAATTTGGTAGCATCGGCGCGGTCAATAAGCTTATAAAGCAGGTAGATGCTCTGATAGCAATTGGCAATGCAAAGGAAAGCGTATTCCGATTACGTGCCCGGCAATTGAGAGCAGAAATGTTAATCGAAAAGCAACTCCTGCAAGCCCAAGAGCTTGCTTCGGGATTAGTACAAGTAGCCCATGATTTTTCAGGTGCGATTATCGACTCGGCTCGAAAAAGAGCTCTGAGAATAAAGCATTATACAAAAACAGGTACGTATATAGCATTATGCATGGCGTTTTGTAGTATCTTGCTTGCAGTTATTATCGGCTGGCGTGTGATCGGCCATAGCATCATCCGGCGTCTTTCTGCCTTGCGATCGAATATGATAGAAGGCCAGAAGGGAAACCTTAACCTTGTTATCAATACTGATGGTTCCGATGAAATTTCTGATATGTCTCAAGCCTTCGAATTTTTCGTGAAAAAAATGCGCGAAGACATCGTCACTCGTATGGAGGACCAAGGCCGGATACAGGAGGCAATGAAGCTGGCCGAGGCGGCTAACAGAGCTAAGAGTGACTTTTTGGCCAACATGAGCCATGAGATCCGTACACCCATGAATGGTGTGATCGGCATGACAAGCCTTCTTTTAGGGACTGAATTGAATGAAGAACAGCAAGATTACACCGAAACTATTCGAAACAGTGGAAACTCATTACTTTCGATAATCAACGACATATTAGATTATTCTAAAATCGAGGCCGGTAAACTTGACTTTGAAAATATTGATTTTGATTTAAGAGTAGCTATGGACGAAGTAAGCGATATCGTCGCCGTAAAGGCCCATGAAAAGGGTTTGGAGTTTTTGAATATGGTTAATCCTGAGGTCCCATCACTTTTATGTGGAGATCCAGGTCGTTTGCGCCAGATATTGATCAATCTTGTTAGTAACGCTACAAAGTTTACAGAAAAAGGCGAAGTGCTTGTTAAGGCTGCTCTTGAGGATGAAAATGAAACCAATGTTATTATCCGTTTTAGTGTTAACGACACAGGGATTGGCATTCCCCACGATCGTATTGATCGGTTATTTAAGTCTTTTTCACAGGCGGACAGTTCCACAACCCGCAAGTATGGAGGAACCGGTTTGGGGCTGACCATATCAAAACAGCTTGCGGAACTAATGGGCGGTCAGATTGGAATGGAAAGTGAGGAGGGGAAAGGTTCTAAATTCTGGTTTACGGCAGTTTTGGAAAAACAACCTGAAGGCAGAGAAAAAAGGATTGTTATCCCCGAGGATATCAATGGAAAACGAATTCTAATTGTGGATGACAATGCGACCAATCGATATATTTTAAGAAAACAGTTGAAATCGTGGGAATGCATATATGAGGAGACATCAGACGGAATGAATGCCTTAGAAGAGCTTCACCGTGCAATGGAAAGTAAAGATCCGTATGAAGTAGCAATCCTTGACATGCAGATGCCGGAAATGGATGGAGAGACCCTTGGGAAAAAGATCAAGCAGGATCCTGATCTGAAAAGCACTATCCTGATATTGATGACTTCAATGGGTAAGCGTGGTGATGCCAAACGATCGAAGGAAATCGGTTTTGCCGCATATCTAACCAAGCCAGTCAAACAAACAAAGCTCTATGACTGCCTTGCCACGGTTACCGGCATGCAAAAAGAAACTAAAACGGAACGTCCTGTTGGAATTGTAACGCGTCATTCCCTCTCTGAGGATCAAAAACTCAGGGTTCGCATCCTTTTGGCTGAAGACAATATAATAAACCAAAAAGTAGCATTGAGTACCCTCGGTAAAATTGGATACAGTGCAGATGTTGTTGCCAATGGTCAAGAAGTGGTCAAGGCTCTGGGAATGATCCCTTACGATATTGTTCTAATGGACTGCCAGATGCCGGAAATGGACGGGTACGAAGCTACACGGGAAATTCGAAACTGGAAACTGGAAACTGGACGGAAGGAAGACCAAATATCAAGTTTCAAGTTTCGAGCTTCGAGCATACCAATTATAGCCATGACAGCTAATGCCATGAAAGGAGATCGCGAAAAATGCCTGGACGCCGGTATGGACGACTATCTCTCAAAGCCGGTTAAACTGCACGAGCTTTCTGATATGCTTGAGAAATGGGTAGCGAAATAAGACTCTTCTTGTATGGTCAAAAAATAAGCTTGTATGGTCAAAAAACTATTTTATCATCTAAACCATGCCATCAAAGGCTTTACAAGGAAAATCACGACTATAATACGTCCATTGCATTATGCCGCGTCCCTGTAATAATATTTTAACATCCCATTGAGCCTTTGATTACAAAGGATTTCTCCAGGTCTATTTTCCTGATTGGAGCCTGTAGATGGAAATAATATCGCGTTGCCTTTGCCCTGATGATTCCTTTCTTCATGATAATGGCTATCGAATTCTTTCAGAGCCTTGAAGCCCAAGCGTTTACCAATTTTAGCCAACAGAATTCGTTCATCATCCTTGAATTGAACAGGCTTTTCAATCTTTGATTTTAGAATCTCATTTTCTGCAACCAAATATTCATTTCGGATGAGCAGCTCCTCATCAACATATCCTCCCACCAGTGCCAAAGCTTCAACAGCCTTCATATTTTCCCTCCAAATACTATAACATAGCAATTTAAAAGCGTTATAACTAAAATATGAAAAACTATCACAGCTATTTAAATGGTACAATATGATGACGGACGGGAATATTGATTGATTTTCGCTATGAATGTTTGATAATCAAGCTTTTAGCAACATTCTAATTTTTTGACCATACAAGTAATTGGTTTGACTGCTTTATTTTGTTGCTGCTGATTTTGCTATGTTAGCCAAGGCCTTTTCTATTTTTAATATT
>CAZTYY010000162.1:0-6770 GCA_964617785.1 uncultured Desulfobacterales bacterium
ATACCATACCCTGTATTATTTAAAATACTTTAGCGAATCGTTATTAAAAAGTCAATTTTTTCGTTTAAGACTTTTCGTTTAAGACAAAGAAAATATCGATGCTTATCCTGAGGCGACTTTTTCACCAGCAAATTTGTTATACATAGAATCAGGATGCTCTTCAAAAAGCCGCTTATATATTTCCAGACTTTTTTCAGCGTCTCCGGTTTCATCGCAAATACGGCCCAGATTATAAAGCGCTTCATCTTTCATTGCCGACTTATTATCAGATGCGACCATTTCAAAGTATTTGATTGCTTCGCTCTTGTTATTGCCGGCTTCATATGAATACGCAAGACCATTTAAAATCACACTTTTAAAATAAGGGTCTTCCTTAAAGTCAGGCAGAGCCTTTTGATACAGTGAAACAGCATCATCAAAATGACCCGCATCATAACATATGCCTGCAAGTCGTATTTTTGACATCTTGGCTGCAACGGTTCCTGAATGATTTTTAAGAATAAGCCGATAATCGTTGTTTACGGCTTCATAAACTTCTTTGGGACTATTGTTTTCCATCTGCGCACTATTATATTTGGCTTCGCAGTTGTTTAATTCGTTAAAAGCGATGGTTTCAGACCTGTTACGAAAATAGAAAACGCCTGTAAAAAGCGCCATGGCAACAAAGACAACGACAAGACCGCTGACCAGTTTCGTCTTGTGTGTCAGAGTAAATTCAAACATCCTGCTTAAAACAGCAGAAACACCATCCTGTTGATTAAGTTCTTTTTTTCGGGCCAAAGACACCCTGTTGTAACTAACCATAATAATTAATTCCTATATCCCCTTATTAATTCGAGCCCAACCTTCCTCAGGAATGTTGGCCCCCATAACACGGCATACCTCATAGCCGCATGCAGAAGCGAGTGCGCCGCACTTTTCATATGGAAACTCATTTTCAAGGCCAAACAGAAAGCCTGATGCCCAAAGATCGCCCGCCCCGGTTGTATCAATAATGTCATCTGCACCAACAGGCGCAACCCTAATAGTTTTGCCTTGATTAAAAATAATGCTGCCTTGCTTGCCCAGTTTTAATACAGCTAACTCAACGGTTTTTCCAAGAGCGGATACCGTATTATCTTCATCGGCAGATCCTGTAAAAACACGCGCCTCATCTTCGTTTGCGATAAGTATATCAACATACTTGGATACGATTTCATTCAGTATGTCTTTTGACTGTTCAACAACAGTGAAACTTGCCAGATCCAGAGATATACGAGCGCCTGCTGTTTTCGCCGCTTTTAAAGCACATAGCATTAGCTCCGGGTTAAACAGAAGATACCCTTCAATATGTACAATCGAAGCGCCTTCAAAAGATTTTTCCGTAATCTCTTTTGTCATCATTTCAGAAGAGGCCCCCAGGTATGTAAACATGGTACGCTGGGCATCAGGTGTAACAACCGACAGGACTCGCCCGGTCGGTGTTGAGGATCTGAACAGCATCGGGTCCACCCTGTTTTCCTTCAGGTCTTTTTCAAACATTTCCCCAAGTTCGTCTTCACCGCATTTTCCAATAAAACAGCCATTCCCTCCAAGACGGCTAATACCGATAATGGTATTACAGGCAGATCCCCCTGGAACAACATGGGGCTTGCCATCTGCTTTTGACAATGCATTCTCAATAAACATGCTGTCAACAAGCGTCATTCCACCCTTTTCAGCCCCGGTGTCAGCAAGAAAATCATCATTTTCATTTACAAGAATGTCAACGAGAGCCGATCCCAGGCCGATTATTTTTTTCCCGCTATCCATATTACACTGCCTCACTGCCTGTTAAACACTGTAAAAATTAAGTTCCGGCAACTCAACACATGTGAGCTTCTTGCCGTAAACAGCACCGGTATCTATTCCTATTTTGTTTTTCTCGACAAGTGGTTCCGGAAGCGGAGTATGCCCGAATACAACCCTCTTGCCAAAATCGTAAGATGATTTGACAAAGCTTCTCCGTATCCATAACAGGTCTTCGGGAACCTGCTTTTTAAGAGGAACTTTTTCTCTTAATCCCGCATGAACAAAAATATAATTATCAGTCTCATAAAAAAGATCAAGTGATTTTAAAAAATTAACATGGTTTTTTGGAAGCAGGTTTTTTTTTGGCGTTATTCCTGCATTGATATAACTGTCTACTGTAGTATGTCCTCCGTTTGCAAGGTACGCAAGCCTATCTGTTCCGGATATATAGTTTTCAAGCATCTCTTCATGATTTCCCTTAAGAAATACGATATTATTATGGCGGCTTTTTAGTTCTATCAGATATTCCATAACATTATATGATTCCGGGCCGCGATCAATATAGTCGCCTAAGAAGATAAGTCTGTCCATATCAAAATCGACATCAATTATGTCCATTAATTCGATAAGCTTATCAAAACAACCATGTATATCTCCGACCGCAAAAATTTTTTCCATAATCGTATTCAGCTTCAAAAAGTCTTTATATTAGGCGCATGTCAAATAACAGAAATAATACACTGTATAGGCCATGTCAATCAATAGCCCTTTTAAATAAGATCTATATTTATAAATTGATACCGTAACCCTGCTTTTACTTGGCAAGGATAATTTAAATGTCCACAAAAAGTCAAAAAACAGATACGGGAAGGGCGCAATTAAAATTCGTTCAAGTCAGGTTGTCTCTTTTTCCATTTTTTGAAAAAAAGGAGGAAAAATGTTGCGCTCAGGTGATGAGATATTGTAAATGTATCAATTTGTTTTAGGTGAATTCTAACAGAGTAAAGGAGTTTTTTAATGCATTATGAAGGAAATATGATAAGACCGCCCAGCGAGGCATACAGTATATTGCTTCAGTATACTGTAGGGTGTTCACATAACAAATGTACATTCTGCGGGGCATATAAGGGACAGCGCTTTAAAATCAAATCCGATGAAATTATTATGGAAGACATTGCTTTTGCGGCAAAACACTGCAGGCATCAGGATCGGTTATTTATATGTGACGGAGATGCGATGATCATGCCCCAGAAAAGGCTGTTGAAGGTACTGGTTGAGATTGAAAAGCAACTGCCGTGGGTGAACCGTGTGGGAGTTTATGCCAACACCAAAAGTCTGAGGATGAAAACACTAGAGGAGCTTAAAGAGCTTAAGGCCCATGGTCTTGATATCGCATACATGGGACTTGAAACCGGGGACGATGAAACCTTAAAAAAAGTCAGAAAAGGCGCAAGTTCCGACCATATGATCGAAATGGGAAAAAAAGCAAGGGAAGCCGGCATTAAATTGTCAATTACGGTCCTTCTTGGCTTAGCCGGCCGGGAACGTTCAAAAATTCATGCAAAAGAAACAGGGAGAGTCCTGTCTGCAATCGATCCTGAATATGTTGGCGCCCTGAGCCTGATGCTGATTCCAGGCACCCCCATGTATGAAGAATTTGAATCCAATGAATTTTCTTTGCCGGACCCACAGGAATTATTAAAGGAGCTTAGAGTCATGATAGCATCAACAAACCTGTCAAACGGGTTGTTTCATGCAAATCATGCATCCAACTATCTTCCCCTGAAGGCACATCTGCCCCAGGACAAGGACAAGGCAATACAACGGATTGATGAAGCACTTTCAGGTAATATTGCCCTTAAACCAGAACATCTAAGAGCCCTGTAATTTATTAAACAGAAAAGGAGTACCAAAAAAATGAGTACCGGTCGCAACGACAGCCTGACAGCAATAGAAAACAAATGCATTAACACCATCAGAACACTTTCAATGGATGCGATTCAGAAGGCAAATTCAGGACATCCAGGTGCACCCATGGGGCTTGCGGCAGCGGCATTTGTACTTTGGACACGGATTTTAAAACATAATCCCGCAAACCCGGACTGGCTGGACAGAGACCGTTTTGTCCTCTCCGGAGGGCATGCATCGATGCTGCTCTACAGCATTCTTTTTCTGACAGGCTATGATCTTGATATCGATGATATTAAAAATTTCAGACAATGGGGCAGCAAAACTCCCGGACATCCTGAATTCGGCCACACACCTGGTGTGGAAACAACCACCGGTCCGCTTGGGCAGGGTTTTGCCAATGCTGTTGGAATGGCCATGGCAGAGCGTCATCTTGGAGCTCGCTTTAACAAGTCGGAACATGACATCATAAATCATTTTACATATGTTATGTGCGGTGACGGAGACATGATGGAAGGTATTGCATCAGAAGCCGCATCCCTTGCCGGACACCTTGGACTGGCACGGCTGATCTGCCTTTATGACAACAACAATATATCAATTGAAGGAAAAACAGATATCACATTTACCGAGGATGTTGCCTTAAGGTTTAAAGCTTATGGATGGCAAGTGCTTGTTGTCGAAGACGGTAATGATACGGACAGCATCTTCAAGGCCATAACATCTGCAAAAGCTGAGACAGAAAAGCCGTCTATTATTATTCTTCGAACACATATTGCATTTGGCAGTCCAAACAAACAGGATACAGCAGATGCTCACGGCGCACCTCTTGGAGAAGAAGAGATCCTGTTAACCAAGAAAAATCTCGGGTGCGAGTCCGACGAACCCTTCAGTGTCAGTAAAGAAGCGTTAGATGAGTTTAGAAAATGTCTTAAAAATGGAGCAGAAGCAGAAGCTCTTTGGCAAAAACAATTTGAGGCATATTCTGCTGCACATCCTGATATGGCTGAAAGCTGGGTCGATGCAATGAGCGGTTTTTTAAAACAGGGATGGGATTCAGACATCCCTGCATTTTCTCCTTCAGACAACCCCATAGCAACCCGTGCGGCATCTGGGAAAGTTCTGAATGCAATTGCCGTAAAACTTCCGACCCTTATCGGCGGTTCAGCTGACCTTGCGCCATCAAACAAAACGTATCTGGATTGCTCACATGAATTTCAGAAAAACAGTTATGACGGAAGAAATATCCGTTTCGGCGTTCGTGAGCATGCCATGGGTGGAATTATGTCAGGTATGTTTCTACACAACGGCCTCCGCCCTTTTGGCGGAACGTTTCTTGTTTTTGCAGACTATATGAGACCTGCCATTCGTGTTGCAAGCTTAATGAAGCTGCCATTAATCTATATATTCACACATGACAGCATTGCAGTCGGAGAGGACGGCCCCACGCATCAGCCAGTGGAGCATGCGGCATCCTTGAGAACGATCCCCGGCCTGACCGTTATCCGGCCGGCAGATGCTGTTGAAACTGCGGAGGCCTGGCGTCAGGCCATAAAGACGACAGACGGGCCTGTTGCATTGTTGCTGAGCCGACAGAAGCTGCCGGTGCTGGAGCATAAAGACGCTTCTCAAAACAGACTCTCTAATGGCGCCTATATACTTGACGATTCATCAGAAGAACCTGATCTCATACTGATTGCATCAGGATCTGAAGTTCATATCGCTGTTGAAGCAAAGAAAATACTGGACAAAAAAGGGTTCTCAACCCGTGTGGTCAGCATGCCAAGCTGGGAATTGTTTGAAAAAACATCAAAAGGATATCAGGATAGTGTCTTGTCGCCGAAGGTTAAGGCGCGTATCGTCATTGAGGCCGGTATTTCCATGGGGTGGGAACGATATGCGGGTGACAATGGAGACATTGTCAGCATAAACCGCTTCGGAGCTTCGGCACCCGGTAATACTGTATTGGAAAAGTTTGGTTTTACGGTAAACAATATCGTTGACAGAGCGATGGCTATGGGAAAAGCAGCTGACTGATTTTTTCTGCCCTGTTTTTGGCGTGGGAATAATCCCTTGTGTTTGACAGCACCATCATATGTTTTGATGCATCCACAGGTGACTCTTCTCTTCTTTGAAGAAGAAGTTTATACCACTGGGGGAGTTCTTCATTAAAGCAGTCATTCAGATTGCCTGATAGCTTTCTAACAATTTTTATTTTGTTTTCTGTGGCATCATTGTTTGCCATTTCTGCATCTGTTTCAACTGCTTCAACAGGTTCATAGCTGCCGTTTATTGTATCAAGATAAGAAAGGATGTTTACACTGGCATCTTTTTTCAGCCGACGGTATCTTAAAATAGGACGCATCCAGAACTGATAAATGACATATCCGAAAGCGCTCAGAAAAAAACAACTTAATGCAGCTATATATATTGGTTCCATTTTAGTTCTATTTTTCCTTAATTCTTGATCCGTATTTGTCTTGACATCTTACAGACGCAGAATTAGTTTGTTGCAGTTTTATGCAATCGAAATATTGACGATACACTTTTTATAGGGATTTGACAATGCCGGTTATCATATCTGTTGTGGGAAATACAGGGTCTGGCAAGACAACACTCATTGTTAAGCTGATACGTGAATTTAAAAAAAAAAGTTATAAAATCGGCACTATAAAACATGCTCGCCATGGTTTTGATCTCGATAAAAAGGGCAAGGACAGCTATAATCATAAAGAAGCAGGTGCGGACGCTGTGATGTTAGTAGGTCCTGAAAAGATTGCATTAATTAAGGATGAGCCGGAAATCCGCCTTGCGGGCCTTGAAAAATATTTTTCTGACATGGACCTTGTACTGGCAGAGGGGTTTAAAAGGGAAAACAATCCTAAGATTGAAGTTTTTAGATCAGAGGGAGGCGCTGAACCTTTATGTATTAAGGAAAATCTGATCGCTTTTGTCACAGATTCAGACATAACTCTTTCAGCTCCGAAGTTCGGCCTGAATGATATTGAAAATCTTGCAGAAATGGTGATTGAAAAATTTATTACTGCCTGAGACCTGCATCAAGATTTTGCTCATCCGGCCTGGAAGGAATA
>CAZTYY010000163.1:0-6741 GCA_964617785.1 uncultured Desulfobacterales bacterium
AAATTCAGGAAGGTTAGCAGCAAATGGAATTATTAAATTCCTTTCTGAAAAGTGATGTGAATTACTATTGTGAAGGCAAGATCATAAAGCTAACAACCGCACTTGTGCTATAAGCTTAATCGCTAACTTTTATAGAAGGTCCGAACTGTTTTATGCGATACACATTTGTATCACAAATAAAGTTGTCTCGTACTCCTCAGGAATCTTTAATATCTACAGAATTGTTTTTAAGAAGTTTCATATAAATCACACCTCTCCGGGCTTCCTGCGATTAAAGCCTCCGCAACTTGTTTTTTTGGTAGCAGAGGCTTTTGCAGCTATTCCTATCTGGATTTTTATATCACCCGGATCAGTCTCCCTGTTCCGCCATGTAGTCATCATAGATTGTCTCTAAGATATTTTTATGCTTTGCCTCTTCCTGGGAAAGAATTTTAAAAAGTTTAATGAAGGCTTCGTCATTTGTTTTTGCCTGCAGCTCATTATAAAGTTTAAGTGCATTCTCTTCCCGTTTCATGGCAATTCGCAATATCTCCAGATAGGCCATACCCTTTTCGTATTCAGTATCTACCATGTAATCGCTTCGCTTCATATCCGGAATCCACTTGAAGTCGTATTTTTCAAGATTTTCCTTGTTGGCGGCAAAGTCTTCAAGAAGCTTTACATGTTTTCTTTCATGATCAGCAAATTCAGCAAAGGATTTTTTTGCTGCTAAAAATTTTTCATCCCTGCTTAATCCGTCATAAAATTCAACCGCTTCTTTTTCTCTTTCAATTGCAAAATTGATGATATCATCGATCGATTTAAAATTCATAGTTCATCCTCCATTGTTGTTGGCTATTAATAAGTATTAAAAAGCATCAAACGCGATCATCTCACTCTCCACACCTAAATTGTCAAGCATATTTATCGCTGTTTCAAGCATCAGGGGGGGTCCGCAGAGATAATATTCTATTTCTGTAGGATCCGGATGCGAAGACAGGTAGTGGTCATAAAGATTCTGATGTATATAGCCCTTCATGCCCGGCCAGTTATCTTTATCAAGAGGCTTGGAAAGAGCTACATGGTATGAAAAATTATCATACTTCTTTTCAAGGGTTTTAAACTCGTCATCATAAAACATCTCCTGCCTCGATCGTGCGCCATACCAGAAACTAATTTTTCGTTTTGTATGCAGTCCATTCAACTGATGAAAAATATGGCACCTCATGGGCGCCATACCTGCGCCGCCGCCTATAAAACACATTTCATTTTCCGTATCTTTTACAAAAAAATCTCCGTAAGGGCCGCTCAAGGTTACCCGACTTCTGGGTTTAAGGCTGAACACATAGGAAGATCCTACCCCGGGCGGTGCTTCCGGAGAATCTTCAGGTGGAGTGGCAATTCTAATGGTGAACATTAGCTTCTTGCTTTCCTGCGGCGGGTTTGCAAGGGAGTATGCCCTGAATACAGGATTATCTGACTTGGCAATGAGGCCCCTAATGTTGAATTTTTCCCATGTGTCACTGAACCTATCTGCTACATCAAATTCCGAAAAAGAGACTTCGTATTCGGGAATGTCGATCTGTATATAGGCACCGGCAGTGAAACTTAAATCTGATCCTGGATCGAGTTGAAGTACCAATTCTTTTATGAATGTCGTCATATTTTTATTTGACACAACCGTTGCATTATATTTTTTTATGCTGAACATCTCTGGAGCAACTTGTATTTTCATGTTTTCTCTAACTTTAACCTGACAGGAGAGGCGCACTGCATTTGCTTTTTCTTTTCGAGACAGGTGGGGAAGCTCTGTTGGTAAAATGTCACCGCCTCCCTCTTTTATTACGCATTTGCACTGGCCGCAGGCACCGCCGCCTCCGCATGCTGAAGGCAGATAGATTCCTTTGCTGCCAAGTGATGAAAGCAGCGTCTGGCCTGTTGGTGCCTTTATACTTTTATCCTTGTCATCATTAATAATGATTTCACAATCTCCTTTCTTAACAACCTTTGCATCAAGGAAGAGAATGATCCCCACAAGTGTGATAATGACGCCAAAAAATACTGCTGAGCTGACAAAATAAATCAACACATCCCCTCAATTTACATTGTGATTACAATTTACATTGTGATTACAATTTACATTGTGATTCCAGAAAAAAGCATAAACGCCATAGCCATAAGGCCGGTAACAATCATCGTTATTCCATACCCTTCAAGACCTTTCGGTGTATTCGCATATCTGAGCTTCATGCGTATTGCTGCCATCGATACTATTGCAAGCATCCAGCCTACTCCTGACCCGAATCCAAACACAACGGATTCAAGAAAAGTGTAGTTCCTTTCAACCATAAACAGAGATGTTCCCAGAATTGCGCAATTTACAGCTATGAGCGGAAGAAACACACCAAGTCCTGCATACAGTGCTGCTGAAAAACGGTCTATGAGCAGCTCAAGAGCTTGAACAATAGCGGCTACCACGGCAATGAACAGTATGAACTTCATATAGCTGAGGTCCATTTCCGGAAGGCCTGCCCATTCAAGCGCCCCCGGTGCAAGGAGAAAATGATATATCAGCCAGTTGACCGGCGCAGTAATTGTAAGAACAAAAATAACAGCAAAACCAAGGCCTGTTGCCGTATCAATATTTTTGGAAACCGCGACAAAGGAGCACATTCCAAGAAAATAGGCCAGAAGTATATTTCCTACAAAGACAGAGTCTAAAAATATGTTGATCAGGTTTTCCATTAAATTAAGATTCCATCCTGTGATGTTAATCTCCTGTTATGGCCTTCTGGAGCCAGACCAGAAGTCCTATTATGATAAACGCAGCAGGGGCAAGAAGCATGAAACCGGCATCTGAATAACCGGCAGCATAAAACACCTCAGGAATAATAGGAAATCCAAACAGTTTGCCAGAACCCAGCAGTTCACGAATAAAGGCAACTGTTATAAGAACCAGACCATAGCCTGCACCATTGCCGAGTCCATCTATAAAGGCCAGATGAGGAGGATTTGAAAGGGCAAATGCTTCCGCACGACCTAGTACAATGCAGTTGGTAATAATAAGACCCACAAACACAGACAGCTGTTTACTGATATCATAATAAAACGCCCTGAGGAATTCATCGGTCAGAATAACAAGGGTTGCGATCACGGCAAGTTCGACAATGATGCGAATATTTCTGGGGATAATGTTTCTCATCAAAGAAATAATCAGGCTGGAAAAGGAAACAACAATTGTCATGGAAAGTCCCATTACCAAAGCTGTTTTCATTTGAACGGTAACCGCAAGGGCCGAGCATATGCCTAGCATCTGGATAGATATGGGATTCTCTCCCCAGATTGGTTCTGTGAAAGTTTTAAACGATTTTGTCCTCTTAATTTTCATTTTTTACACCAGGGCGTATTCGGATTTGTTTTACAAAATTGAAGTCTTTTTCTGAAAATGATGGATACTGGCTCATATCCGGAAAGCACATCTTTCATGCCTTTTGAAAGAAATTTTCCTGTGAGGGTTGCCCCGCTGATACCATCCACATAATTTTCTTTATTTTCAGTGGAAATGCTGTCTTCTACTTTTCCTTTGGCAATTGAGATGGATGCAAAGTCTCCACCCGGACTGGTGATTTTCTTTCCAATGAAATTACTCTGAAACCAATGCTGTTCAATTTCCCCGCCCAAACCCGGCGTCTCTGAATGTTTGTAAACCGTAAAACCTGAAATCGTTTTACCGTCATTTTTAATGGCAAGGTAGCCGAGAATCTCTCCCCAAAGACCCCTCGTGTTTATCGGAATAATATATGCCTCAATCGAGCCTTCTTTTTTTTGATAAAGATATATGGGGAGACTTTTGTTGTTGGTTTTTTTTGTTTCTCTTTTTTCCTGTATCAGGTTGCCGGCCTTGTCTATATCAACACGACGGATGCTATGACTAAACATCTGATTTATTTCCAAAGCATTGTATTCTCTTTCTTTTTCAATCAGTCCTACTGATTTGAGTATATTTTTTCTCTGGTCTGTTAATACATTTTTTTGCTGTATTTTTTTGAGACCTGAGGCAGCGGCGGTTAAAAGCGAGCTGCAGGCTATGCATAAAACACACGTAAATATAAAAGATTTTGCATAGTCAGACATTTGGTACCCTCTTGTTTAATCTCATCTTTATTTCAATGTGATCCAAAAGCGGTGAAAAAAGATTCATAAACAGAATGGCCATCATTACACCTTCCGGATAAGCCGGGTTATAGACACGAATCAGCACCGTAAGGACTCCTATTGCAAAACCGTATATCCATTTTGATTTTTCCATGCCCGGCGCACTTACAGGGTCTGTTGCCATATATACAATGCCGAAAGCAAAACCGCCCATGACCAGATGGAAAAACGGATTTAAAGAGAGGAAAGGATGGCTTTGGGGCCCGCTAAAAAAAATCAGGGCAGCCGAGCTTGCCAGAAGACCGGCAACTCCTCCGAAAATAATTTTGTAGGAGGCGATTCCCGTTAGTATCAGGATCGCCGCACCAATCATACAACACAAAGTCGATGTGCCGCCGATACTACCCGGGTATCCTCCCATAAAAAGTGTTTTAAATGTGAAACCTGCATCCTTTAGTATGCTTTCCAGACTATCGCCCGGCTGGGTAAGGAACGTGCATGCCAGGGGAGTTGCCCCGGTTATGGTATCAACGGTCTGCTGCCCGATACGGCTTGCAGCAACCCATACAGAATCACCGGACATACTTGCAGGATATGCAAAAAAAAGAAAGGCTCGGCCTGTAAGGGCCGGATTGAAAATATTCCTGCCTGTACCTCCAAAAACTTCCTTGCCTATAACCACACCAAAAGATATACCTACGGCTACCTGCCATAAAGGGATAGTAGGAGGCAGTGTCAGAGGAAAAAGAAGGCCGGTAACCAGAAAACCTTCGCTGATATTATGTTTTCGTATTGAAGCAAAAAGTACTTCCCAGAAGAATCCGACTGCATAGGAAACAATGATAACCGGCAGGATGATTTCAAATCCTCTAATCAAAATAACAGGCAGATCAAGCGGCAAACCCTGGGCCAGAATGGACTGGTGCCCGGTATTGTAAACTCCATAGATAAAAGGCGGCAAAAGCGCGAGTATGACAATACTCATGAAACGCTTTAAGTCGATGCTGTCCCTTATATACGGGGTTTGCTGTGCTGTTATGGCTGGAATAAAGAAAAACGTTTCAAAGGCATCAAAAAGCGGCTTTAAGGCTTTAAGATTCCCTGTTTCCGAAAAATGTTTGCGTTGTGAATCAAATATTTTTTTTATTAATTTCATATTCTGTTATATCAAATAGTCAGGACTGTTCTTTTTTATATTCCTGTTTTGCTTTACGAAAGGTTTCGTTTAGTTCGATTTTTGAGGGACAGACATAGGTGCAAAGTCCGCATTCAACACAATCGAGAAGCCCATGTTCCAGGGCCTCTTCTATTTCATTTACAGCCAAGCATTTAAAGGTAAACTGAGGAAGGATCTCCACAGGACATATTTTTGCACATGCGCCACAATTAACGCATGCTCGTATTTCTCCGTGAATATTGCTGTCGATTTCCAATTCCCTGGTATTGATTGATGATAAAAATGTCCTTGAAAAGCTTGGTTTGTTAAATCCGGGTTTTACAAAACCGAGAAATTCTTCCCTGTCTCCCTGGTCGATAATATTTAATGATGTTTCATAGAGACCCAGAAACGAATCATCGGAGACCGGATATCCCCTAAAAAGTCCTCCGGCCAGAAATCTTATATGCTGTTTATTTGATGACTTAGGGGTAAGATGTGCTATCGGAACACCTGCTCTAGTGATGAAATGTTTTGTTTCTCCACTATGCGCCATGCAACCTCCCACTGAAACGATGCGCTCCACAGGGTATGTGCCGGAAGTTAAAAAATCGGATATAAGAAGTAAATCCTGGCCTGAAATATACCAGCATCTGTTTTCACTTGATGATTGCCTTGTGTTATAAAGCAACACGCCCGGATCACCTGAAGGATATTGCCCGTAAAATTTATGCGTAACCGGTATGTCATAATTTCCATTTCCGAATGCTGAAATATTCACTTTGTCTGAAAGTTTTCCAAGAACCTTTAAACCAAAATCAAATAAATCTTTTTTACCGGCAAGATAAGTTTCAGGCGACGGCATGAAAGGTTCGCGAGTGTCAAGAGTTACCCATATGGCAGCAGGCGTTGCATCAGGATCTGCAATTCCGCGAAATGGAAGCTCTCTAATAAACGGCCACATACCGCCTTTTAGCAGCAGGCCTGTCAGGTTCTTTCTACTTATAGTCCGCAAATCATTTTCATTCAGGTGATCGAATTTTTCATATTCTTCATTGCTGTCCAATCGGATTATAATTTTTTCAATCACCCTTTGTGGTCCAAACACTATGTCGGATATAGTTCCGCAACCGGGCGACATAAACTTTAAGTTCTGGTTTTTTTTGTCATGAAAAAGTGGTGTCCCGATTTTAACATGGTCTCCAGTGTTCACGAGAAGTTTCGGTTTTACGAAAGGGATTTTAAAAGGGATTGATCCTACATATTCAGGGTGCCCCAGCGTGATTGTTTCAAGGGACGGCGCTCCGGAAATTTTTAGTTGTAATCCTTCAACACCTCTTACTGTTATCATTTGGGCCCCGTTATTTTTTCTTTCAGTACAGGTAGGTTCTCAAAAAACATGGAAGGGCAAGGATGTCTCATTTATAAATAGGTGACTGTTTGAGCAAAGC
>CAZTYY010000164.1:0-6696 GCA_964617785.1 uncultured Desulfobacterales bacterium
TCGTGAAGGAGGCCGAACAGTCGGTGCCGGAGTAGTAAGCGAAATTGTTGAATAGGTGAAATAATAATGATGAACACCAAAATAAGGATCTGGCTTCGAGGATATGATCATAAACTGATTGATCAGTCTGCCCTGGATATTGTTGATACTGCCAAGAAAACAGGCGCAAAAGTGGTCGGGCCTATTCCACTTCCTACACGAATCAACAAGTATACCGTATTAAAATCGCCTCACGTAAATAAGAAGTCCAGGGAGCAATTCGAGATACGAACCCACAAAAGGCTGCTTGATATTCTGGAACCGACGCAACAGACTGTTGATGCGTTGATGAAGCTTGATCTTTCTCCGGGTGTAGACGTTGAAATTAAATTGTAGCGTAGAGGATTTTTATAGCCATGTGTAACGGAATGATGGGTAAAAAGATAGGAATGACCGCAATGTTTGCAGTTGACGGCGAGTATATTCCGGTAACTGTTCTGGAGATGGGCCCTTGTGTTGTAACTCAGATCAAGACTGTTGCAACCGACGGGTACAATGCGCTTCAGCTTGGATTTGGTCTGAAAAAAGAGTCAAAGGTTAATAAGCCGTTGGCAGGACATTATAAAAAGAGTAGTAAAAGTTTTTTTGTGCAAAATTGTGAGTTTGATGTGAAAAGTCCTGAAGAATATGAATTAGGGCAAAAAATCACAGTCGATATGTTTAAAATCGGTGAAAACATAAATATAACAGGTACGACTAAAGGTCGGGGGTTTTCAGGTGTTATAAAGAGACATGGATTTCATGGCGGCAAGGCTACACATGGCAGTCACAGTCATCGGGTGCCGGGCTCAATAGGCTGCAGTGCATGGCCTGCTAAAGTAAGCAAAGGAAAAAAAATGCCGGGTCGTTATGGCAATGCAAAGCAAACTGTAAAAAATCTGGAAATAGTAGATATCCGGCTCGAAGAAAATTTATTGTTAATAAAAGGACCTGTTCCCGGATGTAATTCCAGTATAATAAAAATAAGAAAAAAGAAGTTCTAATTGTTGTGGGGAAAACTATGGCTGTCGTAAATGTTCAGAATCAAAAAGGAGAAAATGTTTCACAGGTCGAGCTTGCAGACAGCATTTTCAATATTGAAGTGAAACCGGATCTTTTGCATGAAGTTGTTAGAATGCAGCTGGCAAACAGGCGAAGCGGTTCCGCATCTGTGAAGCGCCGCTCCGAAGTTGCAGGAAGCCAGGCAAAACTTTTTCGCCAGAAAGGTACCGGCAGAGCCCGCCGTGGTAATATCAAATCTCCTCTGCTGAGAGGCGGAGGTGTTTGTTTTGGGCCCGGAGAGAACAACTATAAATTGAAAGTGTCAAAAAAGAAACGAAAAACGGCACTTAAAATGGCGCTGAGCACTAAACTGTCAGACAATACATTGATTGTCGTTGATAGAATCGAACTTGACCAGATAAAAACCAAAAAGTTCAAAGAAATCATTGAGTCATTAAAAATAACTAAATCATTAATCGTTATAGATGAAGCAGATATAAAACTGGAGCTTTCAGTCAGAAATTTACCCGGAATAAAAGTTCTTAAAAAGGAAGGGCTGAATGTTTATGATATTTTAAAATATCAGAATCTGGTCATCATGGAGTCCTCTATTAAAGCGATTGAAGGGAGATTGCTCTCATGAACCTGAATCGATACGATATTATCAAAAGGCCGATAAGTACCGAGAAGACAACCTTGCAGAAAGAGATTTTCAACCAGGTTACATTTGAGGTTGACAGGAAAGCAAACCGTCTTGAAATCGAAAAGCATGTTGAAGAGATATTTAATGTGCGGGTTGCATCAGTTCGAACCATGCAGGTTAAGGGAAAAAAGAAACAACGGGGCAGGATAACCGGAAGACGAAAGAATTGGAAGAAAGCGATTGTAAAGCTGATGCCTGGTGAACGGATAGAATTTTTCGAAGGCGTGTAATCAGCATTTTAGGAGTAAATAATGGCAATTAAGAAAGTAAAACCGACATCTCCGGGGCGAAGATTTCAAAAATATTCTGATTTTGAAGAGATTACGAGTACGAAACCTGAAAAAAGCCTGCTCAAGGTCATAAAAAAGACAGGCGGCAGAAATGTAAACGGTCGTATTACATGCAGGCACAGGGGTGGCGGAAGCAGACGTCAATATAGAATAATTGATTTTAAGAGAGATAAAGAAGGCATACCGGCCAAGGTTCATTCTGTAGAGTATGACCCGAATCGAAGTGCCAGAATAGCGCTGCTTCATTATAAGGATGGTGAGAAGCGATATATCCTTGCACCTGTTAACATGGAAATTGGAGATCAGGTTAGTGCCGGGCCGGGTGCTGATATAAAACCGGGAAATGCATTGCCGATAGGAAACATACCGCTCGGTACCCTTATTCATAATATAGAATTACGTTTAGGTAAGGGCGGCCAGATTGTAAGAAGCGCGGGTAGTTTTGCTCAGCTGGTTGCGAAAGAAAGAGCCTATGCATCCATTAAGCTGCCATCCGGAGAAGTCCGCAAGGTGCTTTTAAAGTGTAAGGCTACGATTGGACAAATAGGCAATGTGGTTCATGAGAAAATTGACCTGGGGAAAGCCGGCAGAAGCAGATGGAAAGGGAGAAGGCCGAGCGTTCGAGGTGTTGCCATGAATCCGGTTGATCATCCAATGGGGGGTGGTGAAGGCAGATCGTCAGGCGGTCGTCATCCGTGTTCTCCATGGGGTAAACCAACTAAAGGTTTTAGAACACGTAAAAATAAGACTACTGATCGCTATATTGTTAAGAGAAGGACTAAGTAATAAGGGTTTATTTTAATAATTTCAGGAGTAAACATGCCACGGTCGTTGAAAAAGGGTCCATTTATAGATTTCAAGTTGTTGCAAAAGGTGCAGATTGCACAAGAAACAAGAAGCAACCAGGTTATAAAAACCTGGTCCAGACGATCTACCATTATTCCTGAAATGGTCGGTCTGACACTGGCTGTTCATAACGGGAAAAAGTTTGTACCTGTATTTGTAACAGAAAATATGGTCGGTCATAAGCTGGGTGAGTTTTCACCTACAAGGACTTTTTACGGCCACGCAGGTGGGAAAAAAACCAGAGTAAAATAAAGGGATTTGAGAAATGGAGGCAAAAGCTGTTGTAAAATATGTACGCATTTCCCCGCAGAAAGTACGAAAGATTGCAGGTGCAGTTAAAGGGAAACCTGTTGAAGCGGGTTTGAATATACTAAAATTTATGCCTCAAAAAGCAGCCGGACTCGTTGAAAAGGTTCTGCGATCCGCTGTCGCCAATGCTGAGGAGAGTAAAAATTTAGATGTCGATACACTTGTTATCCATAATATTTTTGTAGACCAGGGTCCAACATTAAAAAGATTCAGGGCCAGAGCAAGGGGTCGAGGGTCGAAAATATTGAAAAGAACCAGTTCTATAACGGTTGTAATAGCTGAAAATACTGTATAAAAGGAGGATGCGCCTTGGGTCAGAAAGTAAATCCCATAGGGATGAGGCTTGGAATTGTCAAAACATGGGAATCACGGTGGTATGCCGGGAAAAACTATGCTGTTTTTATTATTGAAGATGACAAAATAAGAAAGTTTATTAACAAGAAACTCAGCCACGCAGGCATCTCAAGAATAGAAATTGAACGGTCCGCCAAGAAAATACGACTCAGGATATTCACAGCAAGGCCGGGAATTGTGATAGGCAAAAAAGGCGCAGAAATCGAACAAATTAAGAACGAACTGACAAAATTAATAGACCGCGAAGTGTTGATCGATATTCAAGAGATAAGAAAGCCGGAACTTGACGCTCATCTGGTCGCGGAAAATGTTGCAAGCCAGCTTGTTAGAAGGGTTGCATTCAGAAGGGCAATGAAAAGGGGCGTGTCATCTGCAATGAGATTCGGCGCACAGGGTGTGAAGATAATTTGTTCAGGCCGGCTGGGTAACGCTGAAATGGCCAGAACCGAGTGGTACCGGGAAGGGCGAGTTCCTTTGCATACCTTAAGGGCTGATATTGATTACGGATTTGTTGAGGCAAAAACAACATACGGAATAATCGGTGTAAAGGTTTTTGTCTTTAAAGGTGAAATACTAAGTAAAGACAAAACGCAGAAAGCTGCAGAATAATATATAGGAGATAAAAAAGGCATGCTCAGTCCAAAGAAAGTAAAATACAGAAAGCGCCAGCGGGGTAGAATGAAAGGCGTTGCCATGCGTGGCAGTAGTTTAAGTTTCGGCGAGTTTGGACTTCAGGCTGTCGAATGCGGCGCGATTACAGCCAAGCAGATTGAATCTGCCCGTATTGCAATGACCCGGCATGTTAAAAGAGGCGGGAAGATGTGGATAAAAATATTTCCTGACAAACCGTTTACAAAGAAGCCTGCTGAGGTCAGAATGGGTAAGGGAAAAGGCCCCACTGAAGGTTGGTGTGCAGTGATTAAACCTGGAAGAATCCTATATGAAATGGGAGGCGTGCCGAGAGAACTCGCTAAAGAGGCTTTCAGGCTTGCAGCACATAAACTTTCGGTAAAAACGAAATTTGTTGAGAGGAGCGGTTTATAATGAAGGCCGGTGAAATAAGAGAAATGAGCCTTGATGAGATGAAAAGAAAAAAAGACTCTCTTAAGGAGAGTTACTTTAACCTGCGCTTTCAAAATGCTACAGGGCAGCTTGAAAATACCGGGACGCTTTTGAAAACACGACGAGATATAGCTAGGATAGAGACCATTATTAATGAACAACAATCAATGCAAACCGATCAAGAATAGTTGGTGCCATGGAAAAGCGAAGAAAAAAAAGACAGTTTGTTGGAACCGTTGTAAGTGACCGTATGGATAAAACCGTAATTGTAAAGGTGGAGCGACTTGTAAAGCACCGTCTGTATAAAAAGTACATAAAGCGTCATAACAAGTTTGCAGCCCATGACGAAAAAAACGATTGCCATACAGGTGACAAGGTTCTTATTAAGGAATCGAGGCCGCTGAGCAAAATGAAACAGTGGCGTGTGAGTGATGTTATTGAACGGGCTGTATAAGAACAGGGGCAAAAAGAGATGATTCAGGCAGAGACCAGACTAAAAGTTGCAGACAACTCAGGTGCAAAGGAAATTTATTGCATAAAGGTTTTAGGCGGTTCCAGACGGAGATATGCCGGTGTAGGCGATATCATAGTTGTATCGGTTAAGGAAGCGATACCACACTCAAAAGTGAAAAAAGGTGATATCTTAAAGGCTGTTGTTGTCCGCACCAAGAAGGAAATAAGACGATTGGATGGTTCTTATATCCGATTTGATGATAATTCAGCTGTATTGCTCAGCCCAAGTATGGAACCGGTTGGAACGCGTATTTTTGGCCCTGTTGCCAGGGAGCTAAGAGCCAAAAATTATATGAAAATAATTTCGCTTGCCCCTGAGGTTTTATAAAATTTCAGTTCGGTGGAGAAAGAGCGTATGTTAAAAGAGAAATGCCATATAAAGAAAGATGACAAAGTAAAGGTAATAACCGGTAAGGACAAGGGCAAGATTGGTAAGGTGATGAGAATTGATAGTAAAAAAGGGCGGCTGCTTGTTGAAAATATTAATATGATAAAAAAGCATTCTAAGCCGGATTCCCGGAACCGGCAGGGTGGTATTATAGAGACGGAAGCGCCAATACCAATGTCCAATACCATGCTGATGTGTAATAAGTGTGTTGCACCCGTACGAATCAAAATGCAGAGACTTGAAGATGGAAAAAAAGTGCGGGTATGCAAAAAGTGCGATGAGTTTATAGACAACTAAGTAACTATGGAAATATTGTTTTTATGGCTGCGAGCCGGAGGATGTGATGTCACACCTGAAAGACTATTATAAAAATGAAGTCGTTCCAGTTATGATGGAAACCTTTAAATACAAGAATACAATGCAGGTTCCAAAGCTTGAAAAGATTGTTTTAAATATGGGCCTTGGGGAAGCAATTAATGATATTAAGATACTTGATTCGGCAGTTGAGGAGTTGAAGGTGATCTCAGGGCAGCAGCCGATTGTCCGCAAGGCAAAGAAATCTATTGCCGCATTCAAATTGAGAGAAGGAATGCCGGTTGGATGTATGGTGACGCTGCGCAGGAATCGGATGTATGATTTCTACAACAAACTGGTTAATGTCACTTTGCCACGTGTACGTGACTTCAGGGGATTGTCTGACAAAGCGATGGATGGTCATGGCAATTATACGATTGGTATCAAGGAACAGCTTATTTTTCCTGAAATCGACTATGACAAGATTAATAAAATAAAAGGTCTTAATATTACAATTGTAACAACTGCGAAAACAGATGAGGAAGGAAGAAAGTTGATTAAACTGCTTGGAATGCCTCTTAAAAACTGAGGCTGATGATGACTATTTGCAAATGATATTGTAAATCAGTCTATAATAAGGAGGAGAGTTTGGCAAAAACGGCGTTAAGAGAAAAGGCAAAAAGAGAACCGAAATTTAAAGTCAGGGCTTATAACAGATGCCCTATGTGCGGTAGGCCGCGCGCCTTTATAAGGAAGTTCGGAATTTGTCGTATCTGTTTCAGGAGCCTTGCATCTAATGGGAAACTCCCTGGTGTTACTAAATCAAGCTGGTAACTATTCCGAAACAGGCGTTTTGGTCTATTTGATTAACTTGGATTAAAAATGAATTCAGCAAGAACAGGTAACGGAGAATACAA
>CAZTYY010000165.1:0-6632 GCA_964617785.1 uncultured Desulfobacterales bacterium
TATCCTAAGCTGCTTTGATGATCCTTTAACTGAACTCCCCGAATAGTATCCGAGACGCTCGGAAATGCTTTCATAGTGCTTTCGAGAAATAAATTGAAACAGAAAAAATATAGGAACCAGTATTAAATAAAGCGCTGAGGTTAATAAGCGGTATATCCAGTAAACGATATTCATGGGCTAAAATAGTCGAATAATTTCTAATATTGTTTAACGTTTAGAGGCAGTGTATTGTCTTTAAAAAGTATGTTCGAGTTCTACAAATCTTCTGCCGTATATTTTCAAGAGAAAAAGCTTTTTTAAGACATCTCCATCGGGCCCAAAAAGCGTCAGACCTGTTGCTCCCGAGAAAGGCTCCATATTAACCAGTTCATTTTTTATCGACATCCTGAAGCGGATTTCCGGTTTGCTGACTACATTAAAAAGAATCATGGCCGTATCATAAGACAACGCCTCCAGGAAATCAGGTTCTTCCGCAAACATTGATCGATATTTATTAACAAATTCATTTACTGCTGGATTTTCACTTTCTGCGAAAAAAATATCCGGCATTATCGCTCCGTCGACATGTTTTCCGGCTGCTGATCGAAGCCTTTCCGAATGCCAGAGATTTGTCCCCAGAAGATAGACACCTGTAACATCATAATACGTTAGTTGAGGAAGTATAAGTGATGCTTTTTCGGGTCCTTCCGGAATAAACAGTGCATCAAAATCTATAATCGCCTCTTTCTCCAACGGCTTATTCTCTGCCGTATATTCCTTTTCAGGTCTTTCTTCTTCTGCCAGTAAATCCTCAGGCACGTTATAGTAAAGACCGGAAAGCTTTTTAATCGGCCTCGTAAAGTCTGAACTCTCCGGATCATAAGACTCTACGCCGACAATTTCGCCTCCATATGCGACCACCTCATCCCAAAAGAGATTCATATATGTTATTCCATACTTCTCTTCCGGATAAAGAATAGCAAATCGTTCCAGGTTCAAGTCGTTTATGGCGTATGATACCGTCGTCTTAATTTGCATTTCAGGGGTCAGAAAATTTCTGAAAATATAGTCTCCGGTATCTGCAATACCATCTTTCTGGGTTAAGGTTATCATCGGAATGCCTTCTGCCTGCGCCACCTCAGCAGCAGCGTGTGCCGTAAGGACAGGTCCTATAATGGCCGCCACTCCATCCCTGGCCATTTCCAGAACAGCCTTTGCTGCTATATCCGAATCACCTTTTGTGTCTTTAATGACAATTCGAATTGGTGTATCGGCATTAAGATAGATATATTGATCGAGTGCAAGCTCTATTCCCCTAAGCGCTTTTCTTCCAAATGCTTCATATTTTCCGCTTATTGGAAGCAGGCATCCGATAGTATATTTTTCATAGTTGGATGATTCTTTATATATTTCAATCAACATAACGGCGTGTGGAACTTTCTCGTCATTCTGGTAGTTCGAAATAAACTCGGCAAGTGTTCCTATTGCCTTTTCAGGCTTTCCTTCAGCAGCGTATTTCCGTCCCAGGGTATACATAAGAAAACCCTTCAACCTGTCGTCCCCTACCCTGTCCAACAGTGATACCACTTCTTTTGATTCCATCCTGTCCAATATTTTACCAATCTTTTTAAAAGCCTTTGTTTCATCCTCTTGTTCTGTTGCGTTATACATACCCCAAAAAGCACAAACAGCATTTTGATATGACTCCATGGCCATATAAGCATCAACAACAACAGCATTTTTCCTGAACTTCAAATTATCGGAAAGTGACGCATCATCTATTTCTGCAGAATAACCAATGACATCCTGATAGCGTCCTTCCTTATAATAGGCGAACAGAGTATCAATCATGGCATCAGGCAAGAACAAAGAGTCAGGATATTCAAGAATAATTTGCCTGAATGTTTTCCGTGCAGTTTCATAATTGCCGGCAGCTGATTGAATAGCGCCTATTTTAGACAAAGCCGCTGGTGCCAGATCACTCTTAGGATATATCCTCAGAAAATCAATGTACAATTCAAGAGCCTTGTCATAAGCTTTTGTCTCAAATTTTTGCTCCGCTTTCAGAAAAAGTCTGTTGCCCGGCGTTTTCTTCAGTGGTGTTTTTGAGACAATCTGCCTGGGTGCGCAGGCAAAGGTCAGAAAAACTACGATGCCAAGGATCGATAAAATAAAATATTTAAAAATTGATTTGTTCAGGGAAATCTCCTTTTACTAAAAAACACTAAAATTCATAGGCAGCTTCAACAAAAATATAAATCTCCTCACTCTCGATCTCCTGCTTAATTTCATAGACCCATAATCCACTGTAATACCTGTTCTCGCTACCACTTGTTTCTGTTTTAATATATTCTGCTTTAAGATTCATAATCCAGTTTTTATAAAAAATATATTCTCCTTCAACAGACAGCATTATTGCATTGCCGTCGGCATTTCCATTATTGTTCACATATCCATCAAAACTGTCATCTATCGGCATTGGACTGGCATCATTTTCAATTGTTATATATGGAGCATATCCAATATTTACCGAAAATCCGACAAAATCATTAAGTTGATACTCTGCCATGATTTCCGCATATGGGATATCATAAATGAATGAATACTGCCTTAACATCCTTGGGATAGCAGTAGCAAGAGAAGTTGAACCTAAAAAATCATCTAAAGCTGGAGTATAATAATACATTTTATCTACATTAAAATTTAAATGCTTTTGAATATAGCCAAGTCCGGTTGAAAATGTAAAACCTGATATACTATAAAGCCTGTATTTCAAATCAAGCTCAAACATTAGGAGATCCAGCTCAGAATCGGCTTCCCATTTTATATCTAGAGAATCACGATCAGGCCACCAGGATATTTGAGAATAATAAATACCCCGCTCATATCCTTTGGCTGTTCCTGATTCTATTCCCAGATTCTTCTTCACGCATAGACTTACTTCCCATTTCCGAGAAAATTTTATTGTATCCTTAATAGAAAGCACGTATGCTTCCAAAGGCAGTTCGGTCTCTACCGAAGGGTTAAATAATACATTGCCCCCGCCTGTAATATTAGTGATGGCGCCAGTATTATGATTGAGAGTTCCGGTTAACCAGCCTATTCCAAATGATAAAAAATTCCTTTTCGAATATGCGACTTGTGTTTCTGCTTGCTTGTCCTCAATTTTTCTACTTTCACCAACAGCAACTGCCCCTTTTTTATTTTCATCTCCCTTATCCAGAGGTTTTCTTGTGGCGGCGCCTTCGGTTTTCAACTCAGTATCGCTCAGAATCTTTAATTGTTCATCGTTTTCAGGCTCTTGGGCCATTACCTGTCCTGCAACAAGCCAGATCAAGCTCAGAGCAACAAACAGATAATACCTCATTTAACCCTCCGAAATGTCATATGAATACCTATATTCAAGCTGCATTCCTTCTGCCCGTCTATAAAAATCATCTGTATTTCATAACATAAAATCCTAAAAACTTTAAGAGATTGTTTAACTTTCTTGACCTTTGAAAAATAATTTTGATAAACAATAAAGATAGTTTCATAAAAATAAAATAGGAAGAGTTGTTAATGCCCATGAAAAATATACTGATCACCGGTGTTTCAGGCTATTTGGGGACAAGACTGGTTAAGCAGCTCGGGACAAAAAAAGACATTGGATGCATTGTCGGTGTTGATATTGTCCATCCCGCACAGGCAGACGAAAATCTCCTTTTTTACAAAAAAGACATCCGTGACCCAGGTATTGGAAAACTGATGTCTGAACACAACATAGATACGGTCTTTCATCTTGCATTTGTGGTTAGACCGATCCATGACCTTAAACAAATGCACGATATCGATTATAACGGTACACTAAACGTCTTAAACAACTGTCATGAAGAAAACGTCAGTCAAATTATTGCGACAAGCAGCACTCTGGCATACGGCGCGCATAGAGACAATCCCGAAGTACTTACTGAAGAAGACCGGTTGAGGGGAAACAAAACCTATCCATACGGCTATAACAAGGCACTTTCGGATATAATGATGCAGGATTTTTCAAAACAGCATCCTGACATAATATTAACTATTCTCAGACCATGCACGGTTTTCGGCCCCAGCGTCAACAACTATGTTTCAAGGATGCTGTTCATGCCTGTAGCAGCCAGTGTACTCGGCTACAATCCCAGTGTGCAGTTTGTTCATGAAGATGATTTTGTAAATGCCTGCATGATTGCAATGGAAAAACAAAAGACAGGCGCATTTAATATCACTGGGGACGGAACACTCACAATCCGGGATATCGCGAATATAATCGGAACCAAACTTCTGCCTGTCCCTGCATGGATACTGTATCCAACACTGGAATTACTGTGGCGGCTCCATTGTCCGGGAATAGAAGTTAACAGCGGGTATCTTGATTATGCCAGATACCCATTTATTGCTGGAAACAATAAAGCAAAACAGGAACTCGGATTTTATCCAAAGTTTGATTCAAAGCAGACACTTGAAGAAACCGCCAAAAGCAGAAAATAGAAGAATCAATATGCCAAACAGGAGAATTAATATGCCAAACAGGAGAATTAATATGAATGATAACATCTGGAGAGATAAACACGGTGTATGTCACGTAGAAGGAAAAGATAAAAAAGACGTTTTCGGCCTGATGGGATATGCTCATGGCAGAGACAGGGGTATGCAACTGCTTCTAATGCGTATTTTAGGAAAAGGCCGTGCTTCTGAAATTCTCGATTCCAGTGATGAAATACTTGAAATCGATAAATTCTTCCGCAGAATGAACTGGGCGGGCTCTACTGCTTCTGAAATCGGCAAATTATCTCCGGAAGTAAAAGAAGTAATCGATGAATACTGTAAAGGCGTCAACAGGGCTTTTTCAGAAAAATACCCTGGGAGTTTAAGCTTTTTGGTTATCAGCCTGAACCATGGTGTGCAGAAGATATTATTCTGATTTCAAGGATGATAGGATATCTGACACTTGCACAGTCTCAAGGTGAAATGGAAAGGCTTTTGATCGAGTTTGTCCAGGCAGGTATGGATGAAGAGAGACTGAACGAACTGTTCCCTGGTATATTAGGGGGGTTAGACATTGACCTCATTAAAAAGATAAAACTGCAGGAACGAATCGTATCGCCGGTATCTCTCTGGAATTTGGCGGCTCCTGTGATGATGGCATCAAACAACTGGGCGGTATCAGGCAAAAAAACAGTTTCCGGAAAACCGATCCTTGCCAATGATCCACACCTTGAAATAAACAGGCTCCCCAACGTCTGGTATGAAATGGTGTTAAAAACAAAAGACAGTTACGCCATGGGTGCAACAATGCCCGGTATCCCGGTCCTTCTTATCGGCAAAACCCCGAACCTTGCATGGAGTGCAACTTACACATTCATGGACGGAACAGATTCCTGGATTGAAAACTGTAAAAACGGTAAATATATGCGTGAGCCCGACCAGTGGATACCATTTACCGAAAGAGAAGAAATAATAAAAAGAAAGAAAAAAGACCCGGTCAAAATAGTTTTTTATGAAAATGATCATGGTGTCCTTGAAGGCGACCCCAATAAAGAAGGATACTATATTACCACTGCCTGGGCGCCCTCCAAGTCAGGTGCTGTAACTTTTAACAGTATAACAAAATTGTTGGATATAAAAACGGTTGAACAGGGCATGGATGTTGTCGGCCACATAGAAACATCCTGGAATCTCATCCTGGCGGACAGCCAGGGCAATATCGGTTATCAAATGTCGGGCCTGATGCCGAAAAGGAGAGAAGGTATAAGCGGGTTTGTTCCTCTTCCCGGATGGGAAGAGAAAAACGACTGGCAGGGATTTGAAAAACCCGAAGACCTTCCAAGATGTTATAACCCTGAATGCGGTTACTTTGTTACATCCAACCAGGATCTTAACGAATACGGCAATGTAAACCCGATTAATGTTGTTATGGGGCCATACCGTTCAGATAGAATTGGAAAACTTCTTTCGGAAAAAAATGACATCACCTGTGAGTACATGTATAAACTGCACTATGATGTCTTTTCAACACAGGCAGAATCATTCATGAAGATTCTTGCGCCACTTCTTCCCGATACAAAACAGGCTGAGATACTAAGGAACTGGAATCTTGAGTATTCTGCGGATTCCGAAGGCGCATTTCTCTTTGACCAATTTTATAAAAATCTTTATCTTGGTGTTTTTGGCGCAAATGGTTTCGGTACAGAAGCAGTGACGTATCTTGATAAACAAACAGGCATATTTAACGATTTTTACATAAACTTTGATCGTATACTCCTTTCTGAAAAATCAGCCTGGTTCGGCAGCAGGGCAAGGGAAGACATTTACATTCAGGCTGCTGAGAAGGCGCTGAACACCCGGCCTGAAAAATGGGGCAATGTTAGAAAAATCATAATGAAAAACATCCTTTTTGACGGAAAGCTTCCAAAGTTCCTCGGATTTGACCGCGGGCCTATAACCATTATCGGAAGCCTGGCCACACCACACCAGGGACAGATTTTTGAAAGTGTGGGCAGGCAAACCAGCTTTGCGCCGTCATTGAGAATGGTTACGGATCTTTCATCAGATAGTATCCATACAAATATGGCAGGCGGCCCTTCCGACCGCAGATTTTCAAAATGGTACTGCTCTGATCTTGAAAACTGGAT
>CAZTYY010000166.1:0-6598 GCA_964617785.1 uncultured Desulfobacterales bacterium
CCCTGTCGCCGGCGTGAAAGGCCGGTGTCCTGGACCAGGCTAGACGATGGGGACGCAAACTATCTCTTTTTATGGTGGGCCGTGCTGGACTCGAACCAGCGACTCTCTGCTTAAAAGGCAGATACTCTACCGACTGAGTTAACGGCCCTATAAAGCTCCAGAAGATACATTTTTATTTGAGTTGTGTCAATTAAAATATAGCTTGGTTTTCAAAAAAAAATAACCTTCTAATATCAATTACTTTCGCCAAAATTCGGGCACAACAAGAATAATGACGGTATAGATTTCAAGCCTGCCCAGCAGCATACACCAGGTCAGCAGCCATTTCCCGCTGGCCGGCATCATTGAATAATTATCCACCGGCCCTACCAATCCAAGTCCGGGTCCGATGTTCCCTATAGACGACGCCACCGCACTGATGGAGGTGACCAGATCAACGCCCATGGCTGAAAGTGCCACCGTGCAGAAAGCAAAAAGCCCCATGTAAAGCGCAAGGAACCCCAAGATGCTCCGCATCACTTCCTCGGGAACAACCTTACCACCAATTTTAATATGGGTTACACCGTGCGGATGGATCAGCTTAAAAAGCTCTTTATAGCAATATTTGAAGCAGAGCATAATCCGTATACATTTCATTCCTCCGCCGGTTGAGCCGGCCGAGGCCCCCAAAAACATGCAAAACAATATAATCAGCTGCGTCATTGCCGGCCATTTTTCGTAATCAGCTGTTGCATAACCTGTTGTTGTTACGATAGATGTGATCTGAAAAATAGCATGGCGCACCGCATCACCGATACTGTCATAGACAGATCCAAAAACATTGAAACTGACAATAATGGTCAGCAGCAAGACAGCACCCAGAAAAAAACGACACTCAGGATCTTTCCAGAAAGCAAAAGTATTGCCCTTTAAAACTTGAAAATGAAGTGAAAAATTAATGCCTGCAAGCAGCATAAAAACAGTGATAACAATATCAATATAAAGACTGTCAAAGTGGGCGATGGATGCGTTTTTAGTTGAAAAACCACCGGTTGGCATTGTTGTAAAGGTGTGGCATATCGCATCAAAAAAACCCATGCCGCCGAACATCAGCAGAATCAATTCTGCAAGGGAAATCAAGGCATAAACCTTCCATAAAAGCTTGGAAGTTTCACTGATCCGGGGTTTAAGTTTGTCAGGGACCGGTGTCGGCACTTCCGCTTTATATAACTGCATGCCTCCGACACCGAGAAAAGGCAGTATTGCAACTGAAAGAACAATAATCCCCATTCCGCCAAGCCACTGGATAAGACTCCGCCAAAAAAGAAGGCCCTTGGGAACGGCTTCGATATTGGTTAATACAGACGAGCCGGTGGTTGTGAAGCCTGACACGGACTCAAAAACCGCGTCCCCGAATGTTTCAAAAATACCCCCCAGGTAAAACGGAATAGCGCCAAGCAGTCCTGCCGAAATCCAGCCAAACGCCACAATCGCTATTCCTTCACGCTGGCTGATATGGCCTGTTGATTGACCCCTGAAAACCGTGTAAAGAAACAGGCCGACGACAACCGAAATGGCCATTGATTTTAAAAGTGGTATGACACTCTGGTCTTTATAATACAGGCCGCATAAAAGCGGAAACACCATGGTCAATCCCAGAATAAATATCAATATCCCGGTAAGATAGAGAATAAAGCGCCAGCGCATTAAAAAAACTCCATTTTCACGGTTAAAATCTTTTCAATTTTCGGAACCGCCTTTCTTTTCGCAAAAATAATGATCCTGTCATCAGGCCGCACAACGCTCTCACCGGAAGGGATAATAATGTCATCATTGCGAATAATGCCTGTGAGAATTGCCCCTTTGGGAAATGAAATGTTTTTCAGGGGCCTGCCGACGATATCCGATGTCTCTAGTGCAACCGCTTCTAATATTTCAGCCTGCTCACCTTTGATGGACATAGCGGAAAGCACTTTCCCGCGTCTGATATGCTGAAGGATGGTATTGATTGCCGAGAGCCTGGGACTGACCACCTGTTCTATACCGATTGCCGTCATTACCGGAAAATAGCTGAATTTACTGATTCTCGTAATCGTCTGTCGGGTTCCCATTCCCTTTGCAAGAAGAGATACCAGGACATTGGTCTCTTCATCATTGGTCAGGGTAATCACGGCATCCATTTCAGCTATATTTTCTTCCAACAAAAGGTTTTGATCAGAACCGTCTCCGCAAAGCACAATGGTCTTGTTCATCTTTTCAGCAAGAGCTGTACACGTTTCATGGTCCTTTTCTATTATTTTTGTGTAAACATCCTTTTTCTCGAGCAAATCAGCCAACCGATATCCAATCCGCCCTCCGCCGATAATCATCACCCTTTTTACAGGCCTTTCATATTTGTCAAAATCTTTAAGCGCTTCAGTAAACTTGTCGGACTCGGTGATTAAATAAACAAGATCACCAGGCATGATCCTGTCATTTCCACTTGGAATGATCAGTTTTTCATCCCGTATAACCGCCGCGATCAGTGTTCTTCGATTTCCCGTTCTTTTAGGAATTTCGGATAGTTTGACGCCGGAGAGCCTGGCATTCTCATTCATACGGATACCGACAAATTTCATTCTCCCGTCAGCGAATTCACCCACATCCACTGCACCGGGAACACTTAGAAAGTTGTCAATCGATTTGACGACTTCCACCTCCGGGTTGATCAGAGTATCGATGTGCGGTGTATTCGCCCTGAAAATATCTTGATATTCGTCGAATCCGGCATCACGGATCCGAGCGAGTTTCTTGGTAGCAGGCGAAATGATATCCGCCATCAGGCATGCCATAAGATTGGTTTCATCGCTGTCGGTAACCGCAAGCAGTAATTCCGCTTCCTTGATGCCTGCTTCTTCAAGAATCGGCGGACTGCCGCCGGACCCTTTCAGCACCTGCACATCTATATTTTCTGCAACCCTACGTAACGCATCAGAGTCACTGTCAACAACTACAACGTCCTTGTTCTCACGGGCAAGCCTACTGGCGATATGAAAACCGACTTCACCTGCACCAACAATCACTATTTTCAAATTACCGCCCCCTGTTTTTAATCAATTTTTTTAAATAAAATATGACAAACTATTTACTATACCCAATTTAATGTGTCAATTATGGGTTGTTTTTCCACTGTTTTTTAAATTTCAACACATATAACCTGCCAGAAGACAAAGACAGATCGCTAAGACAACGATTCCCCAATCCTTGGGGCCTGAGGAGAAACCGGCATTGGTTCGGTTTTCCGAATAACACCTTGATTCCATGGCAGTTGCAAGGGCATCGGCAGTATAAAAAATCCGTTTCATAAAAGGAATGGAAAAGGCGGTAAGCCGGAAAACAGGATTTTTTCTGTTTTCAATACATCGGGCGCGCTGGGCATCTGATGTAATTTTTGCCTGTGCCAGGATAACCGGAAGAAACCTGACCAAAAGACCGATCATGGTTGCAATCCTTTTTTCCGGAATAAACGGAACCGGTGCCAAAAACCACGCCACTGCCTCCCGTATCCGGAAGACTTTTGTGGAAACAATCAGGGTCAGACTCATTAGTACGGTGAGCATAAGGCGCATACAAACAAGTCCGCCCATAACAAGCCCCTGCCGCGTCATTTCAATATTTTTGTAAATAATCAATGTATCTCCGGGTGTCGATAACACCCTGGCAGAAAAAACAAACACGAGCAGCAAAAGAAAAAACCGGAGATCTCTGACAATCATTACTACAGGAATCCGCTGTTTTAAAAGAAAAACAACAGGGATGGTCAGCAACAGGCAAAGTCCTTTGAAACCTGCAGCTAAGCCAACAATAGTGACCATGGCAAAACAGACAAGCTTAAACCGCACATCGAGGCAGTGTAAAAACGAGTTTCCCGGCTGAAATTCGAAAACAGTCATTTTAGCCTTTCAGGTTATGCAAGCCAAGGCTCGACATCCTTTCCGAGTCTTAACGCACATGGCTGCCTGATGCCGAATTTTTCAAGGTCATCTAACAAAGCAACCAATGGCGCATCTTTCACCTTTTTACCGCCATTCATAATAATCAGACGGTCTGCATATGCGGCAACCTTTTCCATGTCATGTGTCGAGACAAGAATCGTATGTCCGGACCTGTGAAGCTCAAGGATTTTGGACAATACCTGCTTGACACCGAAATAATCAAGGTTTGAAAAAGGTTCGTCCATTACCAGCACTTTAGGTTTCATTGACAAAATTCCCGCAATCGCAAGCCGTCTCTTTTCACCCTGAGAAAGCAAGTGCGGTCTTTTTTCTTCAAACCCCTTCAAACCAACTGTTGACAATGCTTCCATAACCCGCTTCTTCACTTCAGTCTTTTGCAGACAAAGATTTTCAGGCCCAAAAGCAGCATCATCATAAACTGTTTCACCGACAATCTGACTGTCGGCATCCTGAAAAACCATTCCCACCAGTTGTTTGGCCAGTCGAGGATTCTTCTTTACGGATACACCGTTAACGATGACTGTGCCGCTGTTCGGGATCAAAAGGCCATTTAAATGATGAAAAAGTGTTGTTTTTCCTGATCCGTTGGGACCGGCAATCACAACGAATTCTCCTTCTTTGATGGAAAGGCTGACGCAGTCAATTCCGATAGAACCGTCGGCAAATCTATGCGTCAGGTTATTGATCTCTATGATAGTTTTCATTTTATTTCTTCAGATATTTGATATTGCCCAGAGTGAATTAGCGGACGAATAACTTTGGCCACAGGAATCGCAGCGACAATCTTCAGAGCGTCACCGACAAGAAAAGGATATACTCCAAGCATAAGCGCCTTGTCTGCAGTCATGCCTGTGACCATTTTCAGCCACGGTACACCGCATGCATAAACAATTGCCGTCCCGGCGACCAGGGCCAAAAGGTCAAATCCTTTTCGCCTGCCGGTTGCTTCTGATATCAGGCCTGTAATATAGACAGCAGGAAGATACCCGAGCAGATACCCACCTGTAGGTCCTGCAATCCTTCCAATGCCGCCTGTCCCCCCGGCAAAAACCGGAAGGCCCAGTGCACCTGCAATAAGGTATACGCCGACACTTGCCAGCCCCCACCTGCTGCCAAGCAAAATGCCGGACAGCAAAACAAAAAAATTCTGAAGCACAATCGGTACCGGTCCGACAGGTATGGCAATAAATGCACCGGCCGCAATAAGCGCAGACATAAGTGAAGCATACACCGTCATTCTGAGTTCATTTGATAAATTCATATGTTATAACCTCTGTTTAAATTTTCTAAAAAACTCCGGGCAAGGATTTCTCATTTTGAAAAGTTACCTCCGATTAATGAAAGCAGTCTCCATAAACTACTTTTAGTATGGCGCCGTCTTCTGTTTCAATGACCAGAGCACCGTTTTCATCCACATCAATAGCTTTGCCGTGAAAGGTTTCACTTGTTGTTACAATTTTAACCATCCGGCCAAGCGTCACCGTGTATTCTTTCCATTCATCAATAATATGGTCCAGATTGTGGCCCGGGCTGTTGTTCTCAAGTGTCTGTTCAAGACCATCAAGGAACCCGGCAAGGATTTCTCTTCGATCTACCGCATACCCAAGAAGCTGTTTTAGTGACGTTGCCCTCTGCTCCTTTGGTGACGGGTTGTTGTTAACGTTAAGCCCTATGCCGATATTAATAAAAGATACGATGTCGCCTTCTGCTTCCATTTCTGAAAGCATGCCTGATATTTTACAATCGTTTACCAGAATATCGTTGGGCCATTTCACACCGGCTTCAATGGAAAACATTTTCCTCAAAAGCTTTGCCAATACAAGGGCTGCTGCAAAGTTAACCCTGAAACTAAATATTGGCGGAATATCCGGCCTTAATACAACCGTAAAATAAAGTCCCCCTTTTTCAGACAGCCAGGTTCTTTTCAGCCGCCCCCGTCCCCTGTTCTGAGTTTCTGCAACAACTACCGTAAAATCCGGGCAATCCTTTCTTGAAAGCTCCCTTGCCTTGTCCATTGTTGATTCTGTTTCTTGAAAAAAATGAATTTTTCCTTCTCTTTCCGGAAATTCCCACGAAAAAAGTGCATCAGGGGAAGAAACAAAACAATAACCCCCGGAGAACGCTTCAATATCATAGCCCAGTTCCCGGAGCTTTTTGATATGTTTCCAGACAGCAACTCTTGAGATTCCAAGATCAAAGCTAAGATTTTCTCCGGAAACGATCTCTTTTTTTCTTCTCAGAATACTGAGAATTTTTCCTTTCATTTTTATTCCACCCACTTACTTTACCCATGGTTAACCACGGGATTAAGACTGGTTAACGAAAAGGGCGCAAAAAGTCAAACCAAAAGGCTCCAAAGGTATTACGGGGACAATATACTTGATAGCTTCGTAAAAAATTAAGTATGCTGTCCCCGTAATACCATATTTTCTTTGACAACACCCTGTATCTTCAGATATACAGTACTTATAATCTTATGCTAACTACTAACTCCTGTTCTACTGACTGTTCATCTGAGTATTACACATCGCTTTTAGCAGCTCATATTATATAGATCTCCGCGACATTTCCGTATTCTGAAAGTATTGCATTGAATATAACTACAGCAAATGATCATGCAGATA
>CAZTYY010000167.1:0-6595 GCA_964617785.1 uncultured Desulfobacterales bacterium
GCCGAACGCCTAACCCTGACTGTCAGTGCCGCCTGCAGTGAAGACTGGGAAATCTATTTGCCGGGCATTGATGAAAAATTTGGGCAGTTTGTTATTGTTGACTATCATACAACAAGGCCTGAACTTTCAGATAAGAAACAAAAGACAATCGCTCGTTCGTATCTTCTTGAGCCTTTCCTTGCAGGCGATTATACTATTCCACCGATAACCGTAGGATTCAGAAAAGATGGGGAAACGCGCGATATCAAAACACCTGAAATCAGTATTACAGTAAAATCTTTGCTCCCCTCTTTGCTTCCAATGGACAAATCAGATCTTGAAATCCATGATATTAAGCCGCCGATGGAACTGCCTTCATCTTTTCCAATATGGTTGTGGATTGTTTGTTTTGTTATCCTTGCAATTTTGATTGCATTGTCTTTTATCATTTTTAAAAGAAGAAGATTAAAAACCATGGAGGAGATAAAAGTCGATCCAGGCGAAATCGCTTTAAGGGAGCTTGAAGCATTGGCTTCTGAAAAACTGGAAGAAAAGGGTGAAACCAAGCGGCTTTATCACGGGGTCTCCAATATTCTCCGGCGCTATATAGAGCGCTGTTTTGGAATTCGTGCGCCTGAACAGACAACAGAAGAGTTTCTGGCCGGCTTGGAAAAACGCAGTCGGTTTCCGGATAAATACAACCGGCTGCTAAAAACTTTTTTAAGGTATTGTGACCTTGTTAAATTCGCTGAGCATCAGCCGCAAAGGGATGATATTCAGAATGCATTCGGGAGTTGCCGGGAATTTATCAACGGCACCAGAGAGAAGGAGCAGTGATGCGCTTTGAGTCACCATGGGTCTTTTTACTGCTTGCAATCATACCCTTGCTGATATGGATGAAGTATGGCCGTGCAGTTAAGGGAACGGTGATTTTTTCTTCTGTTGCCGATGTTAAAAAAGCAGGTCTGTCCGTGCGCCAGGCATTTTCAGGTCTGCCCGGTATGCTCAGAGTTTTTGTTCTGGTCTGCCTGATCATAGCCCTCGCAAGGCCACAGACCGGCATGGAGCAGGTGCGTGAGATAAGTAAGGGCATTGCCATTGAAATGGTTATAGACCGTTCCGGCAGCATGGGTGCGGAGATGAAATATGGCGGCAAAGCGATGAACCGTCTTGATGTGGTAAAGCAAGTATTCAGTGATTTTGTACTTGGAGATGGAGATGAGCTGAAAGGACGCAAGGATGATTTAGTGGGTATGATTGCCTTTGCACGCTACCCGGATACAATTTGTCCGCTGACTTTGGCGCATGGAGCATTCCCTGCTTTCATGGAAAGCATTAAACTTGTAAGAATTCGAGATGAAGACGGTACAGCAATCGGCGACGCTATTGCCCTTGCTGCTGCACGACTGAAGAAAGTGGATGAAACGATTGCAAGGCAAAGGAAAAAAGGAGAAAATCCTTATCATATTAAAAGCAGGGCGATCATTCTTTTATCTGACGGTGAGAACAATTATGGCCGGCGAAGTCCTATAGAGGCGGCTGAAGTTGCTTCAGAATGGGGAATAAAAGTTTATGCCATAGCCATTGGAGGCGACGAAACCGTGACGTCGATAAAGACGCCATTTGGAGTATACAAGATGCCTGTGGGACCAAGGGTTGACACCAGTGAATTAAAGTCGGTTGCTGAAAAAACCGGAGGGTTTTTCCGGCAGGCACAGGATGCCGAAGCACTTCGTGAAATATATGAGGAAATTGACGAGATGGAAAGGACAGAGATCGAATCTATTAGGTTTGTGGATTATAAAGAGGTTTTTCATTGGCCTCTTCTTACCGGACTTTTTTTGATCGGACTCGAGATTTTATTGACTTCAACTTTATTCAGGAAGATTCCGTGAGTACTATTAAACTTCAGAATATAGACATGCTTTTTCTTTTATGGGTAGTGCCTCTAATACTCGGTATCTACTGGTATGCCTGGCGGAAAAAACAAAGAAGCCTCACACTTTTTATAGAAAAGGGGCTAGTCGACCGCAATCGTATTACTGTGAATTATTCCGTAAGAAGGAGAAAAGCGGCCTTAATGATGGCTGCCATTATATTAATTGTCATTGCAGCAGCCCGTCCGGCGTGGAATATGAAGTCAGAGACAGTGGAACAGAGAGGAAGAGATGTTGTTTTTCTTCTTGATGTATCAAAAAGTATGCTTGCCGAGGATCTGGCGCCGAATCGTCTTGAGCGCGCAAAATTGGCAATTAAGGACTGTATTGAAAAACTTGAGGGGGACAGGGTTGCACTTGTGGTCTTTGCCGGATCTGCTGCAGTAAAATGCCCCCTTACCCTTGATTACGGTTTTTTCAGAATGATGCTTGACCATATATCCGTTGACAGTGTCTCCCGTGGCGGCACAATGATCGGTGACGCACTTCGAAAGGTTATGACTGATGTCTTTGATGACAGAGCAAGGGAATTTAGAGACATCATCCTTATCACGGATGGTGAGGACCATGACAGCTTTCCTCTGGAAGCCGCAGAAAAAGCCGGACAAAAAGAGATCCGGCTTATTGCAATAGGACTGGGTGATGAAAATGAGGGAAGGCGTATCCCAATAACAAATAAAAATGACGAAAAGGCATTCTTGAAATATAAAGGGCAGGAAATATGGACAAAGCTCGATGCAACGACCTTGAGAAAGATGACGGGGGCAACCCCGGGAGGAAAATATTTGAACGTTTCAACCGGAACCATCAACCTTGGGAGAGTCTATGCCAACCTGGTTGCCGGTGCTGATAAAAAGAAACTTGAGTCAAGAACATTTACAAGATATGAGGAGAAGTTTCAGATTTTCCTGGCAATAGGTTTTGCGCTGATATGCCTTGAAATGATATCAAGTGACCGTGAAAAGGAGAATAAGGCTAATGCATAAGCTTTTGATATTTATCGCCGCATTTTTTTTACTCTTTTATGTAAACGGTGATGCACAAGCGGATTCGCCAGGAGAACTTGTGAACAGGGGGAATAAGGCATATGCTGAGGAAAAATATGATGACGCACTTTCATCTTATCAAGATGCGCTAAAAGAGGCGCCTGACTCATCTCGGATATTTTTTAACAAGGGAGCCGCCTATTATAAAAAAAGCGAGTTTGATAATGCCTCGGATGCTTTTGAAAAATCAGCTGCTATGGCAGAAGATGAAGCCATTGAAGCAAAGGCCAGATTTAACCAGGGGAATGCCTCATTTAGGAAAGCAGAGAGCCTGATACCGTCAGATTTGAACAGTGCCCTTGAGAACTGTAAAAAAAGTATTAACTATTACCAGGATGCACTTGAACTTAAGTCGGATTTCAGGGAAGCCGCTGAAAACATTGAAACTGCGCGCTTTACTATGAAATCGATTCTTGAACAAATGGAGCAGCAAAAAAAACAATCTGAAGAAAAAAATCAGAATCAAAGCAAAGACTCTGAAAAGAAACAGTCCGAACAATCAAGCAAACCGGACAACAAAGAGAATGAGCCTGAAGACAAGGCGAATAAGCCTGAAAACCAGGAAAGCGGTGAGGAAGAGCAGTCAGGCGGCAATGAAGATCAGGAGCAAAACAAAGCGGAAAAAGGAAAACAGGAAAAAAGCTTGTCCGAAGAATCAGGCAAAAAACCAAAAGACATATCCGATATGCTGAAAGAGGATGCAGAAGATATACTTGATGAAGAGAAGAAAAATAAAGAGCGTCGAAGGGCAAAAATTTCAGGCGAGTACAGAGAGGTGGACAGGGACTGGTGATGAGAAGAAAGCATAAAATTGTTTTTGCCGTGTTTCTAATAGTTGTCGCGATAAGCCTGTCTGGAACCGATGGACTGTCCGATCAATTCAATACTGCGGTCAGCGCTGTGGCAGTCGCAGAACGCTCATCTGTTTTTATCCAAGAACCGTTTCTGTTTCAGATACAGATTTCAGGAACGGAAAATCCTGAAAACCCTGATATGACAATTATTGATGGAGCTTCTGTTATATTCAGGGGAGGGCAGCAGAACAGCAGCAGTTCGGTTTCTATTATTAATGGAAAAATGACAAGAATTGTAAGAAAAGGGTATGTCTTTTCGTATCAAATAACACCGCAAAAGACAGGACAATTGACCATTCCGCCCATAAAGATAAACGCAGATTCACAAACCGTGCTTACAAATACTGTTGCTATCAATGTGAAGAAGCCTGAAAAGACCAATGACTTTAAACTCAGGCTGTCTATTTCAAAGAATGACTGTTATGTGGGCGAGTCGGTTATTCTAACAGTGACATGGTACCTTGCAAAGGATGTCAGAAATTTTGATTTCAGCCTTCCGTTTCTTGAAAACGATGATTTTTATTTGGCTGATCCTGAAGCGGGCACAGGCAAAACATACATAAAAATACCTTTGAAAAGCGGTGAAGTTCAGGCAAAGAGAGGTCGGGGGAGCCTTGACGGAGAACCGTATACTACCATATCATTTAAAAAGGTACTGATTCCAAAGCATGATGGAAATATCAAAATAGGGCCTGCCATTGTAGTATGCGAGGCACTTGAAGGCTACAGAAAAAGGGAAAGTCCTTTTGGCAATCAGTTTGGGGATGATTTTTTTTCTGATTTTTTTAATAGAGGAAGTCAGGGAATTTACAGAAAAAAGGTTGTTGAATCAAACGCTCTTTCCCTTCAGGTTTCGGATGTTCCCGAGGAGGGAAGACCTGAAAATTTTGTCGGACATATCGGTAAATACAGGATATATGCCCAGGCCTCTCCAACAGAAATTAATGTTGGAGATCCGATTACGCTAAAGATTGCCTTAAGCGGACCGGTCTATTTAGACTATGTTAAATTGCCGCCCCTGAGAGAGCAGAAGGCGCTATCCCGGGATTTTAAAATTCCTGACGAGAGGGCAGCCGGTGAAATGGTTGGTGATGCAAAAAAAGTGTTTACACAAACCATACGTGCATTGAGACAGGGGATAAACAAAATTCCGGCCATTAATCTGCCGTATTTTGATACCGAGACAGGTCAGTATAATATAGCAAAAACAGAACCAATACCGATAAAGGTAAGAGCAACAAAAATTGTGACAGCCCTTGACGCTGAAGGCAATGGAACCTCAATATTTTCAGGTAGTGAGTTAAAGACATGGGAAAGCGGTATCAGGCACAATTATGAGTCTCCTGATATTATTGAACATCAATACTATGGTCCTTTTTCGAAATTAAAACACCCCATGTGGCTGATAATGACGGCATGTCCTCCTGTTATATATATAGCCCTGTTTTTATTTATAACCATCAGAAAACGTCGCAGCAGAAATCTGGACGTTGTGAAAGCCGGCAAAGCATACGGCAGGCTGAAAAAGAAGTTTAAAAATGCCGGGAATTTAAAAGATGATGTATATGATATTGTTTTATACGGTTTACGGAGTTACCTGGAGGACCGGCTGAAAATGCCACACAAGGTTCATACGTTTAGTGATGTGGACGAGCATCTCGCAGCAGCCGGAGTCGGGCAGGACACACTCAGCAAATTAAAAACGCTTTTCACAAAATGTGAACAAGGGCGCTATGCCGGAAACGGTGCGGAAAACTCTAAAGATTTGCCTTCCGAGGCGCTTAATTTTGCACAGTTGATTGAGAAGATACTGAAATGATGAGAAATAGAATAAAAGTTATTATTGTTTTATCTTTTTTATGTGTAAGCCTTTTATATTGTTCATTACATAACGCATACTGCACATCTCTTGACGAGGAAGAGGTTTCAGGCTTTTACACTGAGGCTGTCACAATGTTTCGTAAAGCAAATGAGCTTGCTACGACCAACCCTGCAAAGGCTAAAACGCTTTATCAAAGTTCTGTAATGCGTTTTGAGCGGATAATCAAAGACGGAGGCATAGAAAATGGAAAGCTTTATTATAATATCGGGAACGCCTATTTCAGGATGAATGATCTAGGCATGGCAATTTTGAATTACCGCAAGGCAAAGATGTTGACACCGGATGACGCCAACCTGCAGCACAATCTCCAATATGCCAGGTCAAGACGAATAGACAGGATAGAGGAGGAACAGAAAACAAAAGTTCTGAAAACTCTTTTTTTCTGGCATTACGATATTTCAACCGGGATACGGTTCATTGTTCTATCGATCATGTCCGCATGTCTGTGGATTACTGCTTCAGTCAGATTTTTTTACAAAAAAAGACTCCTTAATCGGCTGATATTTTTTCCGGCAATACTCGTGGTTCTTATGCTCGGTTCGCTTATTGTAGAGAAAGTATCAATTGAAAGTTTACAGCCGGGAGTTATCATTGCTCCTGAAGTGACGGCAAGAAAAGGAAATAGTGAAGCATACGAACCTGCTTTTAAAGAACCTCTTCATGCAGGTACTGAATTTATATTGATTGAGGAAAGGAAAGACTGGTTTTATGTTGAGTTGCCTGATTCACGCAGATGCTGGGTGTCTAAAGCCGGAGCTTTTCTTGTAAGAAAGTCCTGAAATTTAGTAAAATTGTTAAACCTATCAATTATAGGACCGCCTCACCCTCTGTTTATACCGATAATTCTGAAAATAATCCTTGAATAATCAACTGTTTTAAATTAAAAAGAATATTAAT
>CAZTYY010000168.1:0-6529 GCA_964617785.1 uncultured Desulfobacterales bacterium
AAGGCGTGCCTTTTGTTGATCGAAAGCCGTATCGTAAAGAAGCGACATCGTACCCACGGAAACGATCAAACATGCGGTAGCCATTATCCCGATCAAAAAAAGGATTCGTTTTTGTTCTCCCATTTTGACGCTCCAGAAATAAAAAAGCCCGTACGGGTCAATTCAAATCCTCAGCATGAGCTGCTGATTACTTCATGACAGTTCCATCGCCCTTGACTCTGGATTTTTCTAATGCTTAATTCACTTATCAAACTGATTACAAACAATATCATAAATAGCCCTAAATTTAGAAAAGAGCCTTATACAATATGTGGTATTTTGGAATTCGAGTTATGAAAGAATATTTCCTTATATCAGAAAATTTAAAAAATTGCGATATAAAAATCAGATCTCAAGAAATTTTATGTGCAGAAAATCTGTGATAATTTCCAGCTATCTGGAAAACAACTGAAGGCTTTTGACAGAATCAAGGAGGGCACTACTTCTTAATGTTGGGGCCGCCTATTTTAAACGAGTTTCAGCCCATCCCAACACATAAACTTCGGTAAAGTGTTTCATTGGATGAATATAAAAGGCCGCTTTCGAAATCGATTTTTCTTGCTTTGCATAGATTCGCAAGAGAAACATCAATAGGCGTGAATTCATCAGCACCGCCTTCCAACTGAGAGCGGATATGATCAATTTTACCTTCCCAGATAAATTTTTTGACTCTATTTGAATTGGTCAATTTTTCTGTGGCTAATACCATATCAGTGCTGTTTTGCTTTTGTATTAATCGCTGGTACAATGACAATAGCAACGACTCGGCAAGCATCATGCTGATGAGCTGTTGTTGGTCGACCGGAAACATATTTACCATTGTCCGGATAACGGATGTTGAATCAAAAGCATGCATTGTTGTAGCTACCAGATGACCGGTTCGTGCCGCACGTAAGGCAATCTCAAAGGATTCTTTATCCCGTAACTCACCAATAATAATTACATCCGGAGCCATTCTGAAAATGCTTCGAAGCCCCTGTTCGAAGGACTCTGTGTCGCGTCCAATTTCCCTTTGATTGACATTGCTTTTTTGATGTTTGTGAAGGAATTCGATGGGTTCTTCTAATGTAATAATATTACAATTGCGGTTTGTGTTGATGATATTGATTATTGTAGCAAGGGTGGTTGACTTGCCGCTTCCGGCAGGCCCGGATATTATTATCAGGCCCTGGTGTCTGAGCGCGTATTTCTTCAAGAATTCAGGCAGATTCAATTCTTTAAATGATGGAATCTTATCGAATAAATGTCGGATAGCAATTGCAATCGAGTTTCTCTGACGGTATATTGCTATACGCAACCTGGCTATATCCAGATAATTCATGCCGATGTCCATCTCATTTAGCTGTTGAAATTTTTGCCAGTTTTCATTTGAAAGAAGTTCTGAGGCATAGGCCTCGCAGTCCTTGGGGGTTAATGAGGGAGATGAGAGACGTCTCCATTCTTTGCCTTTTTTTATTGACGGTGGAACACCAGCGGTAAGAAGCATATCGCTGGCGCCCGATTTAACGAGATAGCTAAGCAAGCTACTGAGTTTAGGCGGTTTATAAGCTTCAGTCTTATCGGTCATGGCGATTTTTTCCACATCTCTGCCGTTAATGCCGCCTTCAAAATCTGGAGATAGTAATGTGTGCGCTGCTTCCATAATAAAGAAAGGTACAATTACAGGTTTAATCTTCATCCCGATTGTAAATTCCAGATCGCTGATGGTTATAAAATCTTGGGGAGCGACCATCGCAACAGTTAATATACCGCCTTCCATTGTTATCGGAAGAGCTTTATATGTTTTCATTTTATCATAAGGAATAAGTTTTAATATCTCCGGCGAAATATCGATTTTAAACAGATTGACTGAAGGAACTCTGTATTTTTTTGATAAAAAATCAAGAAGGATATCGGCTGAAATTAAGCCCATTTCAATGAGAATTGATCCCAGTGGCAAATCAATCTGATCACGACGTTTTAGTGCTGTTTTGAGCTGGTCTTTGTTTATGAGTTTGTTTTTTATGAGCAATTCTCCAAGACGATCTTTTTGGACTGGACTTTTCTGGTGGTTTTCTTCTTGAGATGGCATATTTCTCTCCAATATAATTTAATGTTTTGTTATGGAAATAAATATAGAACAATGTTCAAAGTCGATGATTCATTATTGATTTTTTTACTTTAATCACACTTTCCGATATATTTTCCAGTGATATGGCTGGTCATGTCCATGCCGCCCTGCTTCATCTTTACAGTACCTTTAAAGCTGTCACCGCTGTATGTTATTTTGCCGCTTCCTTTAACCGAGCCTCCCTCGCCGTTGCAGTTGATGGCCCAGGTTACCGTATCCCCGTTCACCTTGGATTTCACAGGTTCGCACTTTTGCTCATCAGGAGCATTTTGTGGGACAAAATCTTTTTTTGTCAGGCACTGGGTATGCGTCACCGCCGGCATCTCCATGGGCATTCCCGCCATTTCCATTTTTGTCGTCATTTCCCATTTGCCCTCCTTCATGTTCGGGCCGGCAAATGTAATGGAAACAGCAGCTAAAACAAAGACTGAGATGAAAAGCAGTTTTTTTACCATGATTTTTCCTCCGATATGTTTAAATTCAAGTTAATAGGGTATGCTGGTTCGGCTTTAATGATTAAGGGAATTCATGCAAATAATCAAGATTTTATTTATATTCAGGTGCAACTAAAAGTGTGAGCTAAATGAGCAATGGATATAAACGACGATACATTCCATTGAATTTCATTATACCTCATAATTCTCATTGCCGGCTGACTTTAATCCGCATATTTTTCTTTTAATTGTTTAAACCTGTCGGAGCCCCTGATATTTGCAATATCCGTATCGGACATAATATGTTTCCAGTTGTTGAACCCTTTTCTTAAGGCCTCTTCGAACCAGACGAGTGCTTCTTCCGTTCTATTTTGTAAGGCAAATAAACAAGCAATATTATAGTAGGCAGAGAAATAGTCCGGCTGTACATCGATGATTCTTTTGAAAAGTGATACCGATTTTGAATGTTTTTTATTATGCATATAGATAAAGGCCAGGTTGTTCAGCGCCGGTACGAAATCGGGTCGAATCGACAGCGCTTTTTGATAGTTATTTAATGCTTCATAACGATCCCCTCTGTTCTCATTTATAATGCCCATCTGATAATAGAGGGCATAGTTTTCCGGTCCAACCTTTAGTTGACGACGGACTTTTTCTGCGGCATCTTCAATCGAAAAGGATGCCAAAATTTGTTTGAGAGTTAGGTTTAGCGTTTTATCTTGGGGTTTTATGTGCAGTGCCCTGAAAAAACAATCAGCTGCTTTTACCGGATCTTTGTTTTCATAGTAAAGCCATCCCATATAGGAATAAATATCTGCGTTTTGGTTTTCGGTTGAAAGGTTTTTAGCAACTGCATCGAGAGCAGCCCGAATGCATCTTTGCTTTAAATTTCCATCATTAATAAAAGAGAAGTCGCTAACGATATTTTCAGCACAGTAATTTTCCAGCACCTTGGCCAGCCGTTCTCTCTGATCCGGGGAAGTTCGCGTGAGATCGATTTGATTCTTTTTGTATTCATGAAATGAAAGGGTAAAGGCGGCAAAATCTATCTGTTTTTCAATATCGATCAAATAGCTCTGGATGATATCCATAGATCGTTTGCTTAACCAGCTTTTTGACTGCAGCTTTTTCACCATTTTCGACTTATCAATATCAACATGCATCAGCTCAGGTGCAGCAAATTCCAGTCGCGGTCGATTGTCTGTATTGATCAAACCGTCACCGAAAGGCCGCCGCAGATCTTCGCTGATGATTAGATTGATAAATAGGCTGTGATTGAACAGAGTTATATTTTTAGACTTCTTCGAGTAAGTAAAATTTCTGGCTGCAACATCAATATCCATTATGGTTTCGTCTTTGAACCCGACCAGTAGAAAGTCAGGACCGATGTTCTCGGGATTGGTGCTTATCAGCACGCTATTGGGAAACACGCTTGAAAACGTGCGCCCAACCAGAGCAAATGTGGGCCAGTCCATTTGATAGGAATGAATCCACTGTACATTTATGCCCCCTTTGTTCAATCGTTTTTTCGCCAGTTGCATATATTCTTGAGTGTACAACGCGGCCATCCCTGCCATCCAGGGATTCGACGGCACGGAAATAATCACGTCATATGTTCGATTAGACAATTCAAGATGCGCCCGGCCGTCTTGTATTATCAGGTTTGTTTTGGGATGCGATAGAACATGATTGTTCCAAGGGGTGAAGAATCGGCTGGCCGCAACAACCTGCTCGTTGATTTCAACCACGTCCAACCTGTCGACGGGATAGTGGAGAATTTCACCCGCGGTAATACCGCTTCCTAAACCGACGACAAGAACTTCTTTGGGATTTGGATGAAAAATCAATGGGAAGTGGGCTGAAATAGTCTGGGTGCACATATCACTGCTGCTGGTTGCATCCGCCTTGCCGTTGTTTAGCATGGAATAGTCCGTATGTCCCAGCACATTGGGTTCCGATTGCCAGACGGTAGTAAAACCACCAATGCCATCCCCGAAAAAAACGAGCTTATCCGTTTCAAACCCGGCAAATATTTCCATCCCGGAAAACAGGGCCTCTACCCATCCCACTTGTTTTTCACTGAATTTTTGAAAGCGATGATATTTTCCACTTGCCAGCATATTCCGATTCCAGTGAGGAAAATAAACGGTAAGAATAAGTCCAAAAAGGATCGGAAGAATTAAAAATACCCATTGAACGTGCCGTTTCCGCAGTTGCCATTGACTATGGCCGCTTGTAAGAAGCGCGATAAATAACTGCACGAATATCACCAGGCCCAGGGCGCCCTCCTTTCCGATTAGCGGTATCAGTATAAATCCGGCACAGAAGGATCCCGCTACAGCGCCGACAGCGTTTATGGCATAGATGGACCCGATGGATCTTCCCGTGTACCGAAGGGAGCGGGCACATATTTTAATCGTCAACGGGAAGGCGGCACCGAGGAAAAAGGTCGGTATAATCATAAACAGAAACAGAATTATCCCCTTTAGCAAAAGGAGTTGGGTAAAATGATCTCTGAAATCATAAATCAGTTTTGCAAAGAATATCTGACTGTTTCCGAGAATCTGACTGACAGCCAGTGCAGACAGGGCGGCAATGACCTGGGTAAGGATTAGCACCAGTGTTAAATTTGTTTTTTTGATACGATCGGACACTCTTCCAAAGAAGAAACTGCCCATGGCAAGGCCGACGATAAAGGTTGTAAGGACAATCGTAAAGGAATAAGTGGTCGGGCCCACAATCAGACCGATCAGTTTGGTCCAGATAACCTCGTAGGCCATTGTGCAGAAACCAGAGACAGCAACGATTATCAAGGCATGAAAATGGAACCTATCTGTTGCCTGCGACATATCTTGGATGAGTTCTACCCCTGCTCCGGAATCGTTTGCGCCAGATCCGCTTTCCGGTCGGTATCCCTTCGAAGAGAGGCGCTGGCTGGCCAGGATGCAAACAAGGCCTATTCCTATGTTGACCGCAACAGCAATTCCCGTGGTTCCCCATATGCCGAAGTTTCTGATCAGCAGGAAACCGCATAATATTGAGCCGCAAGCGGCACCGATGGTATTTAATCCATACAGATGCCCTATCCGGGTGCCCACATGGGAAAGTCTGATTACAAAAAAACGGCCAAGTACCGGTAGGGTGGCTCCCATGCAGACCACCGGTATCAGCATGAGAAAAGAGCAGGCAATGAAGGTCAGCACGTTATAACCCAGGAAATATTGGAACAGATGGTTATAAAAGACGACACACAGAGGTCGGAAGAGAATAAGCAGTAACGGCAGAAAAAGTCCATATGCCGCGATGATGAGTTCCAAAACTCCGTAGACTCTCACCAGCATTAGCGGATTTTGGATGCGATCAATCACTTTGCCGGCCAGATAGCCGCCCAACCCGAGGCCCGTCATGAAAACGGTCAGAACGATACTGACTGCAAAGGGCGCATTCCCGATTATTTTTACAATCATCCGGGTCCAAAGGATCTGATATATCAATCCCGTCATACCGGAGAGAAAGAAGCAGCCGAGTATTATGGTGGAAAGCAGCCCACCTTTATTACCGGTCGTTCTTTCAACAGCTATTATAGCTGCTTTTTTTTTACTGCTTGCCATGTCCAATCCGTCCCAAGTGGAGAAACCACACCCTGAGACATGGTTTCCTGTGAAAAAGAAAAAATGATCGGCGTATCAGCTATTTGCCTCTCAAGTTTTTTTATATTCAAGAAACGATCATGTGTCAATGCGATGAAACAACAGGACTTTCTCCGAAAATAAAACTTAAACATTGGCAAACATATCAAACTTGGGAGTTGAGCCTGATTGGCAAGTGGAAAAGCTATTTTTAAATAAGTTTTGGAGAATGTCCTGTATCAACAAATTCTATCTTAGTAAACGCGCAAGTCATAATGGCTGGTTGCGATTTACAAAATCATGATTATAATTAGTTG
>CAZTYY010000169.1:0-6522 GCA_964617785.1 uncultured Desulfobacterales bacterium
TCAAAAAAGAAAGTTTGGAAAAAGATATGGATGAAAAGGAAAATGATTTGCTACAGCGGGACATTACCATATCGGAGCGCGAAAAGGCCTTGGACGATCTTCAAAAACAGGTGAATGACTTTCCTAAGCAATTAGAAGGTAGTGTTCAAAAGGCTGAGAAGGAAACTATGGAACGCGTATTAAATGATTCGAAAAGGAATGAAGACTTACTTAAGAAAGGGTTTGAAGGGGAAATAAATGTATTAATGACAAAAATTGAATCATTGGAAACGCTTGTGACTGCACAGCAGAAGCAAATTGAAACTCTTTCATCACAAATTGACGAGGCATACGGCAAAGTCCAGAACATAGCGATTAGAGCGGTTTCTACGCCGACCAGTCACCCGGTTGTCCACACAGGTTCAGAAAAACAGGAGTCATAAGTAAAAAATACGGCCCAAAGGGACGGATTTTTTATAAAGGTATTGATTCTTTGTTTGAAAGCAAACTGCCCGGCTAATCACCCCTGCGCGGATTAATAAGATACCGGAACCAGCTTGTAAATGTATTTCCCTCGAGCATGCATCTGTCAAGATCTTCAATTTCTTTGTTCAGGCTTTCCGGATCAGAAAACCAGTCGGCACGTGTCGTAAATTTAGCATCAGCATCGAGTTGCTTGACTGGTTTTGCAGGGTTTCCGGCGGCAACAGTGTTTTCCGGAATATCGTTCACAACAACAGCCCTGGCTCCGACGATGCTGTTTTTACCGATGGTAACACCTTTACAGACTACGGCGCCGTCTCCCACCCATACATTTTCTTCAAGCCTTACAGGGGAATTGGTCCCGGGATTCACACGGTCATAGATACCGTGCCAGTCCGCATCAGTAATATAGACGCCGCTTGCTAGCATGCAGTTGTCAGCTATTGTAATATTCGATGCGGCGCTAATGCGCACCCCGGGGCAGATAAGGCAATAATTCCCTATTCGAATGCCGTTTATGTTTTTTTGGTCTGTCCATACGGACAGCCTGACTTTATTGTCCGAAGTCGTAATGACATTGGCAAAGTCACCGAGAAATATAGGCCCGCTGAACAGGTGAAGATTCCATGGTTGAAGAATGGTCGGCTCTTTCCCCAAATGCTCAAACTGTGGCCGGATAAACCGATTGATATAGAATTTCTGGAAATTCATGTAGGCTTTCTTGATTATAGGGGGGCGGTGGTCACGTATCACTATCCATCAACCTTTACACAAAACAGGAGAACTCCGATTCTTGCCAGAACTTGTGGCTGAAGAGTCGACTTGCCGGTGTGAGATTATACAGCGTGTCCGCAGCCATCAATGCAACCGCATTCGTCCACGTAACTTTGTCTTCGGGCCAGATAATCATGTCAGGATAAGTAAAGCCGCACCAGCATGATCCGTCATCAAAACACTTATTTTGAATCCAACTGAAAACGATCTCTGCAAGACGAAAGTTGCCCATTGCTGCAAGCGCAAGCACAAACTCGGACGTTTCTGCGATTGTAATCCATGGTTCGTCGGAAACGCACTTGACGCCCATTCCATTAACAACAAACTTTTTCCAGTATCTATCGATTTGTTTTTTTGCCGAATCGCCTGTAAGGGCGCCTGAAAGCACCGGATAAAACCAGTCCATTGAAAAGCGGGACTTGGTGACATTGAATAAATGAGGTCGACACTTGATGGCTTCTCCCAGTTTTGTGAGAGCTTCTTTCCATGCCGGCATCGGCTTGTTAAGTTGTTTGGCGATAGAAAGAGCGCATTTAAGGCTCATGTAAATCGAGCTTGAGCTGGTTAATAATGCCATTTTGTCAGTGACGTGGTCAGGGCTTTTTGCCCAGTAAATTTCGCCACTTGGCGCCTGAAGGGAGACCGCGTATTCAATAGCCGATGTGATTGTCGGCCACATATATTCCAGAAAAGAAATGTCTTTTGTGATGAGAAAATGATGAAATACACCGACGCTGATATATGAAGAAAGATTGGCATCCATGGTTTTATCTTCCGGAACGCCTTTTTTATATGAGGCATACCAGGCGCCGTTATCTAACTGGTTATGAATCATCCACTCGAAACCGAGCCTGGCTTCCTTAATATACCCTCCGATGGTTAAGCCGATAATGGATTCAACATGATCCCAAGGGTCGGTTTTGTCATTCAGGCTCCACGGGATTTCACCGCTTTCAAACTGAGTTTTTGCAATCAATTCTGCGATTGAGTCAGTGTCCAAGGATAAGGCTTGTTTTTTGCCCGGTGTTTTAAAGTTCATATCAGTCCTTTTTCAGTTAAAACTTTTCAGAAATTTTCTCATTTATCAGAAGTATTAAATAGTATCAAGGTAATAATGCACTAGGTAATAATGCACCTATTATTCATTTCATAGTTGGATGAACCGTGATTCATTGATTTGAAAGTCGTTTGTCAATTACCGGAGGCCGATTTTCGGTGAATACTGGGTGCATTAAATAGCCAATTAAAACATGATTCTAAGATGTTTTGGCCATAGGTTGAGTATTTTTGCTTGACTATGTATATGGTCTTTGTTACTAATGAACGTTCGTTCATATTCCAATTGTCAGGTTTTTATATAAAACTAAATTATACAGGAGGAGACTATGGTTAGAAGAATTAAAAAAGCAGCGGTTATCGGTTCCGGAATAATGGGTGGCGGTATTGCCGCGCTCCTCGCCGGTGCCGGTGTTGAAACATTGCTGCTCGACATTGTACCATTTGACTTGAAAGATGAGGAGAAAAATGATCCTGCACAGAGAAACAGAATAGTAAAGAGTGGCCTTAATGCTGCAATTAACGCAAGGCCGGCTCTTTTCTTTTCAAAGGCTGATGCAGACCTTGTTTCAACAGGTAACCTTGAAGACGATTTTGATAAACTTGCAGAGTGCGACTGGATTGTCGAAGTTGTAGTCGAAAACCTGAAGATCAAACAGGATCTTTTTAAGCGTATTGACGGTATTAGAAAAGAGAGCGCTGTTGTATCATCAAATACATCGGGAATTCCATTGAAAGATATGTCTGAAGGCTTAAGTCAGGGCTTCAGGAAGCATTTCCTTGGAACACATTTCTTCAATCCGGTTCGTTACATGCACCTTCTTGAAATCATCCCCGGAGAGGAAACTGACAAGGAAATACTCGATTTTATGGCAGATTACGGAGAGCGAATCCTTGGAAAAGGTATTGTATGGGCCAAGGACACACCTAATTTTGTCGGAAACAGAATCGGGATTCACGGGATAGGGAAGGCCATGCAAATGATGCTCGAAGACGGCCTGACAATTCCTGAGGTGGATGCACTTTTCGGTCCGCCAATGGGACGTCCCAGAACAGCTATTTTCAAGACTTCTGATCTTGTTGGTCTTGATACAATGACACATGTATCAGATAATACATACGACCTCTGTACAGAAGACGAAGAACGGGATGTGTTTAAGATACCTGCATTCGTAAAAAAGATGGTCGAGAATAAACTTCTCGGCAATAAGACAAAGGCAGGATTTTACAAGACAGAGCTTACACCGGAATGGAAAAAAATTCGCAAGGTGATCAGCCCTGAAACCGGTGAATATGCTGAGTTTGAAAAACCTTCTTTTCCGTGTCTTGATGCAGCAAAAAAAGCACAAACTCTTCCTGAAAAACTGAAAGCAGTTCTTTACGGTGATGACAAAGGCGCACAATTTGCATGGAAGATAGCTGCCGGCGGTTTTATTTATTCAGCAAACCGTATTCCTGAAATTTCAGATACGGTTGTCGAGATCGACAATGCCATGAAATGGGGCTACAACTTTGAAATGGGGCCATTTGAGACATGGGATGCCATAGGCGTAAAAGAGTCGGTAGAGAAGATGGAAAAAGACGGCATGACTATTCCTGAAAATGTAAAGAAGATGCTGGCTTCAGGAGCTGATTCCTTTTACAAAATCGAAAACGGAAAGAAATTATATTATGACTTTGCCTCCGGCGATTATAAGGCAATGCAGGTAAGTGCCCAAATTCTTAATCTTGATAATTTCAAGGCGGAAAACAAGGTAGTCAAAACCAGCGGATCATGTTCACTCATCGACATTGGTGACGGCGTATTCAACCTTGAGTTCCATTCCAAGATGAACGCGCTCAACAAGGAGATGGTTGATTTTATGGCAGAAGCCGGTGAATATGTTGATGCAAACGGTGCAGGCATGGTTATCGGAAACCAGGCAACCGGTATGCCCGCGGCTTTCTCCGCAGGCGGAGACCTTGCCTATATGCTCGGTCTTGCAAAAGACGGTAAATTTGAAGAGATCAATGACTTTATCGCCAATGTCCATACCGGTATTATGGCAACAAGATACTCGAAATTCCCGGTTGTGGCTGCACCGTTTGGACTGGCATTAGGCGGCGGATGCGAAGTATGCCTTTCTGCCGACAAGATAGTGGCTCATGCTGATCTGTTTATGGGTTTCGTTGAAATCGGAGCAGGTCTTGTACCCGGTGGTTGCGGCATGATCAACCTCTGGAGAAAATTTATCGAGTCAAAACCTGAATCAGCCAACTTGACGGACATGAGCGGTTACTTTATACCTGCCTTCATGTGTGTCGCTCAGGCAAAGGTTTCCATGTCAGCAGCAGAAGCCCGCAAAAATGGATTCCTGGGGCCAAAAGACAGGATCGTTTTTAATAAAGACTATCTTATCGGTGAGGCCAAGAAGGAAGTTCTGAAGATGGTAGAAGACGGTTATGCACCGCCTAAAAAGACAAAGATTCCTGTATTCGGTCGAGAAGCTCACGGCATGCTTTGGGCTGAGATGAATAATATGAAGAGTGGCGGTTATATTACTCCGCATATGGAGACGATAGCCAAGAAAGCTGCTTTTTGTATGTCGGGTGGCGATGTGCCCCAGGGTACCCTTGTGAGCGAAGAATATCTGATGAAGCTTGAAAGGGAAGCTTTTGTCGATCTGTGGCGGACAGAGAACACACAGAAAATGGCAGAGCACATGATGAAAACCGGTAAACCCTTAATGCTTTAAAAAGTGCATAACTGAAATCGACAGGAGGATAATCTATGAAAGAAGCATATATTGTTACATCACTTAGGACGCCCGGGTGCAGAAGAAAAAAAGGCGCTCTGGCTCAGACAAGGCCTGAAAATCTTGTCAAGACTGTGCTTAACGCCCTTATTGAGCAGACTCCGGGAGTTGAGAAAAAGGACGTTGAAGATATTCTGCTTGGCTGCGCTTTCCCTGAAGCAGAACAGGGATTGAACATTGGAAGAATAGCAGCTCAGATGAGCGGGTTTCCGGATAGCACATGCGGTGCAACCGTAAACAGGTTCTGTTCGGCAGGGCTTGAAGCAATATCGCTTCAGGCTATGAGAATCAAGTCCGGCTGGTGCGATGTTGCCATAGGCGGCGGTATCGAGTCCATGAGCATCGTTCCCATGGGCGGTAATATGCCGCGCCCTCATCCTGACTGGGCAAAAGAGAATCCTGATGTTTATATCTCAATGGGTGTGACGGCAGAAAATGTTGCAACCCGTTATAATATAAGCCGTGAGATGCAGGATGAATTTGCGTATCATTCACAGATGAAGGCGTCAAATGCAAAGAAAAACAAACTGTACAAGGAGATTGTACCAACAGAGGCAGCCAATTATGTCGAGAAAAACGGTGAATGGGTAAATGAGACATTCATCCAGGATTTTGATGACGGTATTAGGGAGACTACAACAGCAGAGGGCCTTGGAAAGTTGAGACCCGTATTTTCTGCTACCGGATCTGTTACAGCAGGAAATTCATCACAGACAACAGACGGAGCAGCAGCTACGCTTATTATGAGCGAAGAAGCCGTAAAGAAATTTGGCGTAAAACCGATCGCAAAAGTTAAATGCTACACGGTCACAGGCTGCAGGTCTGATGAAATGGGTGTCGGCCCTGCCTATGCCATTCCTAAATTACTGGAAATGACAGGATTGAAGGTTGAAGACATCGGCCTTTTTGAAGTGAATGAAGCATTTGCTTCACAGGCGATCTACTGCATGCAGCAGCTCGGCATTTATGATGACAAGGATCTTTGGATCTCAGGTAGTGACAAGAGAATAGTTAATGTAAACGGAGGCGCTATTGCACTTGGCCATCCTTTAGGATGTACAGGCGCAAAACTCTGTGCCCAGCTCATCAATGAGATGAAAGAGCGCGGAGTAAAATACGGTGTTGAATCCATGTGTATCGGAGGCGGAATGGGTGCTGCAGCTCTTTTTGAACTGTGCGATTAATTTTTTCTGCTTAATCTGAACCAATATAAAAAAGGGCTGCCTTTAACGGCAGCCCTTTTTTATTGTAATTTTCACGTGAATTAAACCGATCTCAGAAAAATTATAATGCAAAAAATCTGTGATGTTTTCTGTTGATCGAAATAATAATAACTAATATTTTATATATAAATTTAGGATGCAAATATGTTATAAGTTGGTTTGAAAAGATTTTGTTACTATTTGTAGAATTAAACTCTCTTTACAATATTACT
>CAZTYY010000170.1:0-6485 GCA_964617785.1 uncultured Desulfobacterales bacterium
ACAATTAGGCGATTCAAGGAAAAAACAAAAAAACTGAGCCTGAGTATTCTCGAAGAAACCAAAAGGACAGATAACGGAAGGCTTGATATCCCAATTTTTTTCAGCGTTTGCGGGCATGACGCAAAGTCTGTGACAGGAACAAACAAGCAGATGGGCAAGGGTGCCACACCGGCTCAGTCAGAAGCAAGTGCCGTGATGGAGTTGGCTGAGCGGTTCAGTTTTTTCAGCTTCAGTAAAAACCCTGAAAATTTTTTTACGGAAAAATACTGCAATGTAAAGGACAGGGCAATACCGTTTAAAATGATAGCCGATTCTGTTCATGATGAATCAAAAGATCTTGAGGTTGCTCGAAAAATTTTTGAAGGCCTTCCGCTTCAGTGGACACAAGCTTATAATCTGACACAGGGAAAGGAAGTTCTTGTACCGTTTAACTGGTTTTTCATGATTAATGAATTTAACGGTCCGTCTGCCGGTAACTGCCCGGAAGAGGCCATCAGCCAAGGCGTATGTGAAATTGTTGAAAGACATGTGTCTTCAATTATCAGCCATGAGAAACTATCTGTCCCTGCCGTTAACCCTGACTCGGCCGACGATCCCATGGTAATGGAAATGATAAAAAAATACAGTAAAGCTGGAATAGAGCTTTACATTTCAGACTTTTCGCTTGATATGGGCATACCTACCATCGGTGTCTTGGCTTATGATCCTTCGACATTTCCAGGGAAAAGTGAAATTGTATGGACTGCCGGGACCACACCTGACCCGCAGAAAGCACTCAGCAGGGCTCTTTCGGAAACCGCCCAGCTTGCAGGGGATTTTAATACCGGTTCTAACTATGTGGCAAGCGGACTGCCGAAATTCAAAAAATTGGAAGAAGCCGGCTTTATTATGAACTCGAATAAAACAATCAATATTCATGACCTTCAGGACCTTTCCAGCAATAACATTAAAACAGAAGTTGAAAACTGCGTTTCCGCCCTCCAAAAAAAAGGAATGGACGTCATTTTGATAAACACAATGCATCCCCAACTTGAAATTCCGGCTTTTTACACGATTATTCCAGGAGCGCATTTTCGTGAGCGAGCTCTTGGAACAAGCGTAGGACTCTTTTCAGCCAAACTGATCACTGAAAACAATGTTCCCCAAAAAGCGTTGGAAAAACTTATTGAAATAGAAAAGCTGCTTCCTGAAAAATATTATATAAAGTTTTACATCGGAGCCTGCCACCTTGCCATGAACAATCCTGAAACAGCGCTTGGATATTTCGAACAGGCACTGGACCTTGATCCTGTCGGCCAGGATATACCAAGCATTTATTCTTATATGGGCGTCTGTCTGAAAGATATGGAACAGTATCATAAAGCTCTGGATGTATTAAAAAAAGGTGAGAAGGCTGATGATGAAAGGACGGACATTTATAATCTGATGGGTTTTTGTTATTTCAAACTGAGAAAACATGAAAATGCTATCCGATGCTTTAAAAAAATAATAGAGCTTGACCCTGTTTCTGCCATCGATTATGCCAATATAGGTTCAAACTATCGTGATATGGGAGACAGAAAAAAAGCTATTGAATATTATACCACGGCAATTGAAATCGATCCGACAATAGAGTTCGCATGGAACAATTTAAAAAAACTTCAGAAAGCCGACTGATTTTATTTGATTTCATGGAAAAATAATATAATGAACCGGATACTTCCAATCATATTTCTCATTTTTTTTGGGACCTCTTCGGCTGTCTTATTTGTTATAGCCTTTATTATTTGGCTGTTTACAGTCATGTTTGATCGTAGGTTAGTTCTGCTTCACCTTTTTACATCTTTCTGGGGGCATTAATGAACAGTCATATAAAAAGAGATGTCATTCTTTATGAAGGCAATGAACGCAAGACCCTCGAGCAGGAAATGATTATAGAGGAGCCTCTTGTGATCCGCGTTGAAGGCGAACCATATTCGGTTGTCATGCGTACACCCGGCAATGAGATTTTTCACGTGGCAGGTTTCTGCCTTGCGGAAGGTCTTGTAAGCCATCCTGATGATTTTGCTTCAATAGGGTTCTGTTCTGAAGATGACACGAATGTTGCCACCGTAACCTTAAGCCCTGTAAGAAAAAATCAAGTCTCCGACATTCTTGAAAGAAGGGGGTTTGTCAGCCAAACCAGCTGCGGAATCTGCGGCAAGGAAGTTATAAAAGATTTACAGCAGATCATGGTTCCATGTAAAGATCAGATGAAAATATCCGTTGATCAAGCAATTGAATGCGTCAACCAAATTTCTGATCACCAGGAAATTTATCAAAAAACAAGGGCTGCCCATGCAGCTTTAATTTTTAATTCCGATCTCAAAATCATGTCAAGCGCTGAGGATGTCGGACGACACAATGCACTGGACAAAGCGATCGGAGAAGTTTTCATGGCCGACAAAATAAAAGATGCAAAACTGGGCGTGCTGTCTTCCCGTATCAGCTATGAGATGGTTCAAAAAGCTGCCAGGGCTGAACTGACATTCTTGATCGGCATGTCAAGACCGACCGCGCTAGCGGTTGAGCTTGGCCAATCTTTGAATATGACACTATCATGCGTTAAAAAGGACCGGTTTCAGGTTTATTGTGGTGAAGACAGGTTTTAACTTTTTAACAGCGGATCGAGCTCTCCCTTATCTTCAAGGGCGCGAAGATCATCATACCCGCCAATATGATAATCACCTACAAATATCTGCGGTACGGTTTTCCGGCCCCCGCTTTTTTTAATCGCTTCATCGATATACTTTGGGTTAGTATCTATCCGAAGTTCATCCATATCAATGTTTTTTTCTTCCAGCAATTTTTTGGCCATAATACAGTAAGGGCATGTTCCTGATGTGTAGATTGTCACTTTTTTCATTGTTTTCCTCTTAATAATTATCTGCTTGTGAAAAAGACTGAACAAACATCTTCCATATGGATTTAAAGGCCTCCGCAGGCACACTGTCGATTGTCCTCAGTTCCAATGTGGAACCCTTATTATTCAGCCTGACATCAGTAAAAATAGTTGTAAAATGATATAAAAAATTATCAAAACTGCTATCTGCTGCTTTCCAGAAAGGTACGTTTTCTCCCAGGATATCCGCATAAGCAGCAACTGCTACCAATTTGGTGACCAGGTCGTAAGGCGTTGAATTATTATCAATGCCTTCGTAGGGGAGGCCGCATCGGCAAGGATCGGTATTGTCCCATATATTTCGCCGTTGCCGGCCCATTTTAAAGTCGTCGGACCTGCTCATTGTGCAAAGCTTTAAAAAAATAGGTGCCAGTTCTTCAAGGTTTCGGACAACCACATGAAGATGAATCGACGCGCTGCCTTTCATCATCTCCCTTCCCCGGATACCGCTAAACAACAGTCGGTCATGAAGGAATCGGTATCTTTCCGAATCAAGGCATAGCGGGGAATCTTTCCTGCCTGGAATATAACTGGTAGCGATATATTTGACGCCAAGCGCTTTTTCAATATCCAGATTGGTTCGGGCAATGAGCTCCAGGGATTGCTCAAGACGCCCGGTGTCTTCCGGCAGCAACGGTATGCTGTTATATTCGATTTGCCCTCCGGGCTCAAAGGCAATACCCATCCCAAAATCATTTCGAAAGCAGTCTTTTTCCCGATTAAAGCCGTTGTGGAGCAAAAAAGTATAGAGCTGTTCCATCACGGTTAAATCCAGATGTGTTTCAGAAAGAAATTCATATTCAAAGCCGAATGTTCTCGGCCCGGACGGAAACTTTCCTGTGATATGCTCAAGGAGCAAATCGGTATAGTCATGTATCAGCTTTTCTGCATTTGCCGGTTTTTTCATTCCTTATTTCCATTTCATTTTATTATGCGGTGCTGGTAGCAAAAAATTCCTCATACCACAAGGAAAATATAATAATTGAAAATACCCTATCTGCAGCTGAAACCAGTGTGTTCGGTCCAATACCGACGGTTGAAATATTTTTTAAATCCTGCTTGATCATCAATGGATTCAGTATGCCATGCCTTTTAATGATATCTCCAAAAAAAATCTCCTGGAGAAACTCCGGCAGTTGGTCAGGTTTAGACAGCCATTCAGCCAGGGGGATAGTAAAAGGCTGTTTTTTTCTTTTGGATGTGGCAGCATCAAGAATACCGTGTTGATTGAGAGCAAAGCTGCAGATGTATTTTTCTTTTCCATGTTCAAGGTTAGACTTGAAATTCGGGGGCAGCGTGGCCGCAAATTCAGCCAACCGAAAATCGAGAAAAGGGGTGCGGGTTTCAAGTGAGTGCCGCATGGAAAGTTTATCCAGGCGAAGAATCACATAGTCAGGAAGTCGGGCCCTGCATTCCATTGCAATGGCGGCATTCAGCGGATGTTCCCGACCGGAAAATAAGGGACGGGCGTCTTCCGGGAAAATGACCTCACTAATATCTTTTCCCAGCAAGGCACTGAGTTCGTCGGGGTTAAAAAGAAGTTCACTCTGTATATAACGTTTTACAGGGTCATTATGCCGAACATAGAGATACTGACCTAACTCAGGATATTCGATTGCCAGTTTCTTTTGTTGAAGGGACGAAAGGTTTTGATATTGACTGGCTGCTGATTCAACCAGGAATTTTCGGTATCCGGCAAAGATTTCATCTGCCCCCTCACCTGTCAATACTACTTTTACGTGTTCGCCTGCCATCTTGCATATCTGGTCTGTGGGAAGAATTGTTCCCAGAGAGATCGGCTCTTCAAGTGAGCGGATGATTTCCGGCAGGCTGTCCAGGGTTTCCCGGCTGCAGAGCCTGGTATAATGTTCCGCCGACCTGAACCTTCCGCTGTTTGCCTTCAGAAACTCCTCCACCTGCGGCAGCTCATTGTACTTGTTTTCTTTAAAGGAGATGGTAAAGAGTTTGATGTCAGGGTGGTGTTCTGTGGCCATGGAGGCGACGGCAGAAGAATCAATTCCGCCGCTTAAAAGGGATCCCACCTCCACATCAGCCCTGAGCCTTATTCTTACAGCATCAGATAAAAGGTCAATATACTGTTCCGCTGCATCATCAATTGACAGATTGTCATTAACAGTATCCAGCCGGTACTGCCAGTATCGGTTAACAGAATACCTGCCGTCGCTAAGGTTGTATTCCAGAAAAGACCCCGGTGCCAGACGATAAATACCCTTAAATAAAGTTTTTTCACCAGGAAGATAGCGGTAGGTGAAATATGTTTCTAGGCCTTCGGTATTCAGTTCAGCCGACACGCCGGTAGTCGCCTCGGTGGCAAATAGCAGCGGTTTAATCTCTGAGGCAAACAAAAATGTCTCCGCGACTTGAGTGTAGTAAAGCGGTTTTATGCCAAAACGATCCCGAAAGAGAATCAGTCTTTCATCCTTTGGTGAATATATTGCTCCAGCGTACATTCCATTTAAGTATTGGAGGAAGTCCAGTCCTTTCCGGCGGAATAAGTGCAGAGCCACCTCGATGTCCCCTTTTGAGATAAACATCTCTCCAGCGACCTCAGGCTTAAGCTCAGGATAATTGTAGATCTGTCCGTTGCAGATGATGGCTGAACCATCCTCAGGACATACAATCGGCTGCATGCCGGTATCAAGATCAAGGATGGATAACCTTACAAATCCCAGGCCAAGATGTCCGCTGGCAGGAGAAAAAACGATTTCTTTTTTATCATCCGGTCCGCGGTGTCGCTGCACTCCGCCCATTTTTGAAAGGAGTGATGCTATTTTTTCTTTTGAAAACGACTTGGAAACTATTCCGCAAATCCCGCACATATGTGCTTCTCCTGATCGCCTATTCCAGCATTCGAATTTGGTGTCTATACAATCGACATTACGGACCGCCACCGGTCATATTCGGTCTCAACAGCCATTCCTTTGCTTTTCAGAACCTTTACAATGTCGGCATTGTTAAACCGTAGCGTGGGGTTAATTTTATATTCATCCGCCAGAGTGGAATATACATGTCCGGGATTATATTGAGCCATAAATTTTTCTATGGCACTATTGTCAGGCTCAATTTTTTTTGCGGTTTCCATATATTCCATAACATAATCATGGCCGCTGTAAAGAACAGTATCGTCAGGAAATGACATGATGAGTTTGATAGACTCTAAAAAGCGTTTCAGGTCGCCTGTAAAACATTTGCCGGTCTTGCCTGTAAAAAGAGTATCGCCTGCCACCAGTATATTGTCAAAGTGAAATATTACCGAATCTTCTGAATGCCCTGGTGTATGATGCACATCAATCCGGCTGCCGGACAATTCCAGGAAATTTTTCTTAATCAGCGTACTCATATCAATATATTCAGCACCTGTCTTTCTAATAATTGCGGCATTACCTGTGGTATGGTCAGGGTGAGTATGGGTATTGACAATATACTCCAGTTTAATATCTGATTTATCAAGAAACTCCAGAATTTCGTTTACAGCTCCGGGGTCAACTGCTATGCCGTGTTTCTCATCATATATGAGATAGGCCAGATTATCTGCTGCATACCT
>CAZTYY010000171.1:0-6398 GCA_964617785.1 uncultured Desulfobacterales bacterium
CATTGCACTGAAATTCTTTGCCGCGATTTTAGCCGTCTGCCTGATCTTCCCTTCTGTTTCGGGAGCAAAGTTGAAGCCAATGTCCGAAGAAGCGCTCAAATCAATCGCCCTGAATGATTTTGTCCGTCCGGTCAGTGTCATGATTCTGCAACTTGATATCGAAGAACATTATGAACTGGAAGATACTGATACAGTGGTTATCTCCGGTGCTGAAGCTCCGATAATTATTGATGGCGAGAGGCTGATTGAAGATCTGATGGCGCAGTATGAAAGTATACAAAGCGGAAACGGTCCGCTTGAAGGCGTCTATCCGGTTACAAACGATCCTTCTTACCTGATAAAGCAGTAACTGACCTTCCTCCTCGGGTCAGTCCAGAATAGCGCCGGTTTTATTATTAAAAAAACCGGCGCTATTCCCATTACCGCTTTGATCGTTCTTTAACAAGCCTGAAACCGGTAAAATAATTCCCTCTGTCTGCTTTATAATAATGTCGATTGGCGCAGCGGATCTCGTTTTCCGAATGATACCAGCTCCCTCCTCTGATCACCCGAAATTCACTATCTCCCCTGATAATTGGATTGATCTTTTGGTGCTTTAAATACGCATCCTCATCATATATATCCGCAACCCATTCATAAACATTTCCCAGCATGTCATGAAGCCGAAACCTGTTTGGCGCTTTCCAGCCTGACGGATGTGTTGTACGTTTACTGTTTCGAACAAACCACGCGACAAAGCCGGTTCCGATTATATCATCGGATAATATTTGTTGATTGTCTCCGCCCTTGCAGGCATACTCCCACTCCGCCTCTGTAGGAAGTCTGTATACAACCTTTTCATCCTTATTCATCCGGTTGATCTTCTCAATAAACAGATTGACATCATTCCAGGATACACTCTCCACAGGATAGTCATCACCCTTGCTGAAAAATGATGGGTTATTATCCATTACACGCATCCATTGGCCCTGAGTTACCTCATACTTTCCTATCCAAAACCCTCTTTCAAAGCATGCTTCATGGTAAGGTGTTTCATCGGCATCTTTGCCAAGTTCATCGTCCTTGGCGCCCATCATAAAACACCCTTTTTCAATCCATACAAATTCCATTTGGGTGGACGGGTCTGTCGATTCTTCGCCCTGCTGCGGTGGAATTGGTTCGAATTCTGCGTTGATGATTTCCATTTTTCCGTCTTGGACATCTATTGTTTGAGCCCAGTCAATATGGTTCTTCAGTGTGACTTTGATTTTATGGCTCCCATTCTTAACGTTTTTTATCTTTCCGGGCGTTATGCCGACATATTCATCGTCAAGATACCATTGTGCTGCAGTAGGATCGCTTTTTACGGAAACACTGCCGCAAACCGACTTAAGTGTAAATACGTATTCTGATATCTTGTTTTCACGAATGCGGACACTCTTTACGGCTGAGCCAAAACACTCTTTTTTCACCTCAACTTTTATGCTTCCTTTCTTGAGTTTTTCAAGTTTAACCGGTGTCTTTCCTCTTTTTTTACCTTCAATGTATACATCGGCATTCGATGGTTGGCTTTTGATGTTCAAACTGCCATATGCAAAACCCATTTCAGCAAACAGTGTTACGACCTCTCCGGATTTGATATCAACTTCCTCTTTCCAGTCATTATAACCGGTTTTTTTTATGACAACCTTGTGGTGGCCCGGTTTCATCTGCGTCATGTCAAAAGGAGTTTTGCCAAATTTTTGATCATTGATAAAAACAGCTGCCTCCGATGGTTTACTTGTGACGTGGATACTACCATTGGCGGCTTTCAATGTTGCCGACACTTGAGTCATCTTCACAGAAAATATCTCAATATTCTGATGAAAGCTTTGATATCCTTCTTTTTCAACTATCAACTCATACATCCCTTTTTTAAGTTTGGATAATTTCAAAGGGGTTTTACCGCGCCTGCTGTTATCCAGATACACGTCAGCCTCTGATGGTGTACTCAAAATATTCAAGTCTCCCAAGAGCGGCTTTGTGATTTTTCTTTTCTTTACTTTTTTAACTCTTTCAGTTTTTGCGCTTTTAGTCTCGGTTGCGGCGGCACGATGTATTTTACGAGGAATGGCTTTAGGGATAATTTTGTGAGATGCAATTCTTTTATCAGGCATTTTTTTTAAATAATACCATCCAAAACCAGCGGCAAGCACAAACAGAATTGATAGAATCGCATATAAAAAGACAGGTTTTTTAGCTTTCGCCTCTGGTTCTTCCGGTAATCCTTCCGATTTTTTTTCTTCTTTATCAACAGGTTTAGTTGTTTTTTTCTTTTTGGCGGGAAACAGTGGATCATCTGCAAGTATGGCTATGAAATCGCCTGCTTTATCCGGTCTTTTTCTAATATTTTTTGCCAGACCGTAAGAAAGCGCATTATTTGCGGTATCAGGAATGCCGATAATCTTCGGAATGTCTTCATCGGCAGTCGACTTCCTCAATTCATTTGTGTCAAAAGGCATTTTTCCTGCTATGAGTTCATATGCTATTGCTGCAAGTGCATATATGTCTACTCCGGGACCGACAATTCCATCTTCGCTGATCTGCTCGGGCGCCTTGTACGGCAAAACAGCTTCTCGAACATGTTTCGGTGAACAATGTATGGCAAAGTCGCTCACAGCTCTTGACACTCCGAAATCAGCAATCCTGACAACACCCTCCTCTTGAACAAGAATCGTCCCGGGTCTTATATCGCCATGGATAACCGCCGGATTCCTTGCATTAGCAAAATCAATCGCTTCGGCAACCTGTCTGAGCAACTTAATAACTTCTTCAAACGGTAACCGGCCGCCTTTATCAATCAGATATTGTGAGAGGGTAACACCCGGCACATATTCTGCGGTAGTAAATGAAAGGCGCTTCCATTTTTCAAAACTATAAAGGCGAATTATGTGATTATGTTCAAGAGTTAATGCCAATTCGGTTTCGCGCTTAAGTGTTTTGACGACATGCCGATTATTGAACTGCTTATCCGGCAGAATCCTGAAGGCAATGTTCCTTTCCTTCTCCCGGTCATATGCCATATACTCCAAGGTAGTAGCATCTTCACGTATCGACATCTTAATCAAATATCTATTTGCCACGAGACGATGTGTAGAAATGAAACTCTTTATTGATTCCATTTCCGAATATTTTTTTTTCATACTGAATCCTGTTGAAAGAAATCGCAATTTTTCTAAGTTGTTTTACAAATAATACGATTTATATTTATATTGAACTGTTTAATTCTGTCAAGAACCCTTCCGGGTTCTCCGGATTCCATAAAATAATGACAACATAATAATGATGGCTTTTTACGAAGCCATCATTAAAATGTTCTGATTTTAATTAATGTTCTTTCCGAATTGATAAATGGCAGGGTGTAGGTGCTTTTTTGGATCTCAAAATCGCATTCGTCACATGTGTGAAGAAATTGGAAGTCTTCCTTTTTTTTCCCCTTCATTGCAATCATGATTCCCTTTCTCTTTTTCAGCAAAGGAAGAGCAAGACTCACAAAATGATCAACGCTTGAAAAAGCCCGGCAGATAGCAACATCAAAATACCCGGCTATGGCATCGTCTTTTGCCAGATCTTCAGCTCTTGCATGTATCGCATCTATTTGAGCAAGGCTGGTAATTCGAATAACATGCTTTAAAAAATTCACTTTCTTCCGGGATGAATCCACGAGGACAACTTTTATAGAAGGGCGTAATATCTTAATTGGAATGCCTGGAAAACCACCGCCGGAACCGATATCGACAAGGGAGGACCCTGTCTCTAATTCTGCAGCCGGCACTAAAGAATCTACAAAATGTTTAACCGCAACTTCAAGCGGGTCAGTGATGGCGGTGAGGTTGACTTTTTGGTTCCATTTATAAAGCTCTACGGCATACTGTGATAATTTTTCCACATGATCCCGTTTAATCTTGATATCAAGCTTTCCCGCGCCTTCCTCTATTAAGGCCTGCCATTTTCGATTACCGATCTTCATGCTTTGAAGAATCCGTAAAGTCCATGATAAATTCCATTTCACCCCCACCGGCAAAAGACGTTTCAAGATTGGGATACTGTTTTTTAAATATATGTATCATGGCCGTATTTTCCCTGAGCACGCTTGCAGTAAATTTCTTATAATTATTTTCCTTTGCGATCTCCTCTAAAACACCCAGAAGGTATGACGCTATACCAAACCCCTGTAAATCTTCACGGACCACAAACGCGACTTCGGCAATATGCTCCTCTACTTCGGCATAGGTTCCAATGGCCATAATCTCCTTATGCCCACCTTTCTGAACAAGACCTAAAATGGACATGTTCCGTCGGTAATCAACGGTGGCCCACTGTTTCTGCATCATCTTGTGGGAAAATATTTTTTTCTTGTAAAAAAACCGGTAGTAAATCGTTTTTCCCTGAAGAGAATAGTAAAAATTCCTTGATGAAAATTCATCTGACGGCAGCATTGGCCTAAATTCTACCATTCTTCTATTCTTCAGTTCGAGAATGCTTTTATAGTTTTCCAGGAAAATCAGGTCGTCACTGGACAATGGAAGCTGATCACCAAAAATATAGCGATGTTTCTTGGCCTCCTTAATCAGGCTGTCACGAAACTTGGGATGGGCAATCTGGGCAAGCTCGATTACTCTTTGATAAATCCCCTTTCCCTGAAGTTCTGCAACGCCGTACTCTGTGACCACAAAATTCACATCACCTCTGGTTGTGGCGACACCAGCGCCCTCGCTCAAATGCGACACAATACGTGATACGGTTCCGTTTTGCGCTGTAGACGGGAGTGCTATAATAGAAAAACCTCCCTTTGACATTGCACTGCCCCTGATAAAATCCACCTGATCGCCAATCCCGCTGTAAAACAGATATCCCACCGAGTCCGTGCAGACCTGGCCTGTTATGTCTACTTCGAGAGCTGAGCTAATGGATATGAGGTTGTCATTACGTGCGATTTCTGTTGGATCGTTAACAAAGTCTGAGGAACAAAAATAAAACATAGGATTATTGTCAACATATCTGTAAATCTTCTCAGACCCCATGCAAAGCGAGGCCACAACACGGCCCGGAAGAAACGTCTTTTTCTTGTTGGTGATCACATTTTTTTCAAATAGCGGGAGAAAACCGTCTGTAATCAATTGTGTATGTATCCCGAGATCCTTTTTGCCATCAAGATATTTTAAAATCACGTAGGGTAGCTGGCCGAATCCTATCTGAAGCGTTGCGCCATCCGGCACAAGCTGAGAAACAAAATGACCGATTCTGCGTGACACTTCATTATCCTGCATACCGCTTAAGCCCTCCACAAGAGGCTCTTTATGGGACACAAAAAAGTCTATATCATTTGTGTGGACAAAGCTGTCTCCCCATGTCTTGGGCATACGGGGGTTGACCTGTGCAATAACCAGCTTGGCACTCTCCAGACCGGCGCGTGTAATATCCACAGACACACCCAGACTGCAGTACCCGAATTTATCAGGCGGGCTCACCTGGATCAGCGCCACATCAAGACCGATCCGCTGACTTTTAAATAACTCTGGAATCTGTGAAAGATATGCGGGAATATAATCAATCTTTCCGTCAAAGGCTGCTTGTCTCATTGGTCGACTGATAAAAAATAGCTTTATTAAAAAACGTTTAAGGAATGAATCATCTTCTACAAACTGTGCAAGAGTTGAGGAGAGCATCTGATAAATCGTAATATCCTGTATTGAGTTATCATTAACCATTGCCCGAATGAGGTGCTGTGGTTCACCGCATCCGGTGCCGACAAAGACCCTGTCGCCGCCTTTTATTTGTGAAATAGCTGATTCGACGCTTACAACCTTTTTATCGTCGCAATACTTCATCCATTTATCGCTACTCATTCTGTTTTCTCCTGCAGGACATCAACAAAGAAGCTGTTGAATCCTTTGTCAGCCGTTTAATCACGGCAAATGTTCCAATCAGGCGTTCTGTTTCCAAATTAAGGGGAGCAAAAAAACACTATCATTCCCATAAAACTGCGGGACGGATAAGCAGATCAATCGATTTGATATTATTTGTGGTTATCTATATATTCTTTAACTTTTTTAGTAATAACAAGCAATTGACTTCCATAGTCATATGAATTATCTCTTTCGGCATTTTTCACAATCAAATTCAATTCCTGGGAAGGAAGTCCGTCGTTTTTATAATCCTTTACCTTAAAATACGCTTTTTTCTGGATTTCCACTGTATATTGCTTAAGCCTGTCGTTATCAGGATATCTTTTTTCAGCATTTACCGTAATCTTTTGAATAATATATTGCGGCACCTGCCGTTTCACCTTGCTGTAGTCATCCAGATATTCCTCGGCATAAGCAGAGGAGAGGCTGGCCATATATACCAGGCTCACTAAAAACAGTAAAAGAAAGTTG
>CAZTYY010000172.1:0-6345 GCA_964617785.1 uncultured Desulfobacterales bacterium
TTTAAGGATATTAAAGCGAATTAACCAAAGGCTTGCTGAAGCCGTTGAAAAGTATATTCATACAAAAGAGCAAGGTGTTGTCATGGTGCGGTTTCGCAACAAAGAGTTTAAGGAAAGTAAAAGCAAAATTGATTTTCTTTGTGAGTTTTTTAAACAACATGCGACAGAACATGTTAATTTTTTAAAACACCTTGATTTTATCCTGCAGTTTTTTGCGGAAACAGAGCCCGATGAGACAATTAATCATTCGCTGATGCAGAAAAAACGAAATTATGAGGAGAAAATCCAACAGGCTATAAAATTTGAAGAACAGTTGAGGAAAAACAACATTGAAACAATGATGATGCAGGGAACGCGAAACCAGTGTATCAACGTTGCCGACCTTCAGGAAAAAATCGATATCATAAACTATTTACAAAACTTCAAGTGTGCTGTACATGAATGATCTAATGTAATTCGAATATAAAGGATATTGGATTGAAATGTTGCGCAATGATATAAAAGCATTTTTATGCGGCAAAAAAATATATATGACATGGCTGATACTCGTTATCTGGCTTTGTCATAACGCCTGTCCGGTTTTTTGTGAAGAAGGTTTGCCTGTATCAGGAATAAAAAATGTTGGAGCTGGTGAAACACTTTCTAAAATTTTAGACAGTATTGAAAAAAAATACCATAAGGCAGGATTTAAGACGGATTTTATCCAGGCTTCAATTTTGCAGGCAATGAATATTACCGATACGGCTTCAGGACAGGCAATTTTTAAATATCCGGGAATGATGAAATGGGAATATGAGAAGCCCGAAAAACAGTCTGTCATTACTGATGGAAAAAATCTCTGGATTTACAGACCTGATGATAATCAGGTTACAGTGGGGGAATTCCCGTCTTTATTCGGTGAAGGCAGGGGGGCTGGTTTTCTTTCAGATATCAGGGTTCTTCGGAAGAAATTTTTAATCTCAGAAGAAGAAGGCGATAAAGTAAGCTACAAGCTGAAACTTATTCCGGGGAATAAAAACCCGGAATTATCAATGATAATGCTTCATGTGTCTAAAAAAGATTTTTCTGTTACTGAGATCGTTACCTATAATGAATATGGGGACGAAACTCATATTGAACTAAAAAATATCGATTTTACAGCAAATCCTGATGATTCGGCTTTTCTTTTTAAAATACCGGAGAATACCGATATTATACAGCTTGACTGATGTGGAAAAAGGCATGAAACAAAAAATCAAAGGCCTGCTAAAAGAAAAAAATGCGGTGATGCTTGCGCATAATTATCAGCCGCCTGAGATCCAGGACCTGGCCGATCTTTGCGGAGATTCCCTGGAGCTAAGTATAAAAGCATCCAAAACAGATGCTGATGTGATCCTGTTTTGCGGTGTTCATTTTATGGCGGAGACAGCCTCAATATTGTCTCCTGATAAGACGGTACTCCTGCCCAGACAAGATGCCGGCTGTCCAATGGCTGATATGATAACCGCTGAGGCGCTTTCAAAAAAACTTGAAACACTTCCGCCCATGCCGGTTGTAACATACGTCAATTCAACTGCTGAAGTTAAAGCACTTTCTACTATTTGTTGCACATCTGCCAATGCAGTAAAGGTTGTCAACAGTATTGAAGGGGACCAGGTACTGATGACGCCGGACAGGAATCTTGCGGGATATGTTGCTCGCCATACTTCAAAAAAAATACTCCTCTGGGAAGGATATTGCCCTTTTCATGACAGCCTGACGCCTGCTGATGTGGAAGAAGCGAGGGCGGCGCATCCTGATGCCGTATTTATGGTCCATCCTGAATGCAGACCTGAAATAGTTGAGCTGGCTGATGTTGTGACCAGTACTTCGGGAATGTTAAAGTATGTAAACGAATCCGACAAAACCGCCTTTATTGTAGGAACGGAAATAGGAATCCTCTATCCTTTGAAAAAAGCAAACCCTGACAAGGTGTTTTATCCGGCTTCCATGAAGATGGAATGTAAAGAGATGAAGAAGATCACGATAGAAGATGTTGCAAGGAGTCTTGAATTTATGGAAGGCCGGGTAAAAGTTCCGGAGCATATCCGGGTCCCGGCCATGAAAGCTGTACAGAAGATGATAGATTGCAGTTAAGTGGTGCCTTTTAAACGGCGTTTGCAATCTCTTCCGGTATATCGGCGTTGGTGTAAACCTTTTGCACATCATCACAATCGTCAAGCATTTCCATTAGCCTGACCATTTTTTCAGCTTCTTTCCCTTCAAGGTTTGTAGCTGACTTGGGAAGCATTGTAATTTCTGCAACGATATAGGGAATGGATGCGTTTACGATTGCTTCTTTGACCTGATCAAAATCACCGGCTTCAGTAACAATTTCAAAATTGGAGCCGTCTTCACGCACATCTTCGGCACCGGCTTCAATAGCGATTTCTATTAAAATGTCTTCGTCCACCGTCTCTTTTTCAGTCACAATATAGCCTTTTTTTTCAAACATCCATCCAACGCACCCGTTTTCACCGAGGTTGCCGGAGCACTTATTGAATATGTGACGAATTTCGGCTACAGCGCGGTTTTTATTGTCAGTCAGAGATTCAATCAGCACTGCGGCGCCGCCGGGGCCATATCCTTCATAGATGATCTCTTCATAATTCTGGCCTTCAAGTTCGCCGGCTCCCTTTTTTATGGCGCGCTCTAGGTTGTCCTTGGGCATATTTTCGTCCTTGGCAGCCTGTATGGCTGTCCGTAAACGGGGATTGGCGTTCGGGTCACCTCCGCCCATTCTGGCAGCAACCGTTATTTCTTTAATCAGCTTGGTAAAAATTTTACCCCGTTTTGCATCTGCGGCGCCTTTTTTATGTTTTATTGAAGACCATTTGCTGTGACCTGACATATATTTTCCTCCTGTTTTTTTCTAAAGCCAATAATAAAGATTTCTCTGCTGGCTTTTCTGCTGCTTTTAGGCTTAAATATTTTAACCGTGGTAAAACAGACCCGGACAGCGTCTGTAAATGGCTTAATATCCCTTCCCTGAAAAATTTTGCAAATAAATGCTCCGCCGGAAACCAGCTGTTTTTTTGCGATTTCAAGGGCTGCTTCACATAGACCGAGAGACCTGGCTTCATCAACCGTTTTGTTTCCTGTTGTTGAAGGCGCCATATCACTTAAAACAATATGGAATGGACCTGCCATTGCAGCAGCATCTTTTTCTCCAAGGGACATGATGTTGTCGGAAATGATGTTAACATGGGGTGGAACATTTATTGTAACCGGGTTTTTATCGATTCCTAGCACATATCCCTTGCTGCCGACAAGGTCCGCCGCGTACAAAAGCCATGAACCGGGCGCGCATCCCAGGTCGAGCACTCGGTGTCCTTTTTTAATTACATGATACTTATTTTGTATCTCCTTCAATTTATAAACAGAGCGCGCCGGATACTTTTCCTTTCTTGCTTTAAGCGAATAATGATCATCCCACCGGTTTTTTTTTGCCGTTTTTTTTTGTTTCATAAAAATGTAAAAAAAATAATATAAGTTGGTATAACTGTCAAGTTCGCTTTAAAAAAGAATTTCTATGGCTTCAGATACAGTTTTCACACCGGTTATGCTGATTTCTTTGTTGTCATCCATGCGCTTTAAGTTTGCTTCAGGCAGAATACATTTTTTAAAACCCATTTTACTGATTTCCGCCACTCTGATATCCGCGTGGCTGATAGCTCTTACTTCGCCGGTCAGACCGATTTCGCCGAGTACAACTGTTTCATCGGCAATGGGTCTGTCCAGAAAACTGGAGGCGATTGCAGCAACAATGCCCATATCCACCGCAGGTTCGTTAACTTTTATACCTCCTGCAACGTTCATGAAAATATCATATCCCATAAGCTGCATACCAATCTTTTTTTCTATGACCGCCATAAGCAGCGCAACCCTGTTTTGATCAAGGCCGAGGATCGTCCGGCGCGGGGTTGCAAAATTTGTACTTGTGGCAAGGCCTTGAAGCTCAACAAGGATGGGTCTTTTGCCTTCCATGCTGGCTGTCACTACAGATCCCGGAGTATTTCTCGGTCGTTCTGAAAGAAACACGGCCGAAGGATTTGTCACCTGTTCCAGGCCGTTTTCCTTCATCTCAAATACACCGATTTCATTGGTAGATCCAAAACGATTTTTTACTGCCCTGAGGATTCTGAATACATGATTTCGGTCGCCTTCGAAATAAAGTACCGTATCGACCATATGTTCCATTATTCTTGGCCCTGCAATTGCGCCGTCTTTTGTCACATGGCCGATCAGAAATGTCGGAATGCCTGTCTGCTTTGCCATGATCATCAGCTGCATTGTCGATTCACGGACCTGACTGATACTTCCGGGAGCGGAAGCGATATCACCGTTGAACATAGTTTGAATAGAATCGATGACCAGAACATCGGGTTTTTCAGATTCCACTGTTGATATGATCGTATCAATATTAATTTCAGAAAAAACAAGGAGACCCGAAGAGACGGCAGAAAGACGCTCACTCCTTATTTTGACCTGTTTGATGGACTCTTCGCCTGTAACGTACAGTGTTTTACGGCCATTTGAAGAAAGGCTGCAAAGTACCTGAAGCATTAAAGTCGACTTCCCTATGCCCGGGTCACCGCCGATGAGGACAAGCGTGCCGGCCACAAGACCGCCGCCAAGGACCCGGTCAAACTCTGTTATGCCGGTGATAAGACGGTCTTCTGCTTCGAGTTCCACAGCATCAATGGGAACCGGCTTCTGTTTTTTTAGAGCATAAGGAGAAGATTTTCCGGCAGCTTTTCTCGGAGAACGGGTTTCTTCAACGAATGTCTGCCATTGGCCGCAGTCAGGGCACTTTCCCATCCATTTTGGGGTCTGGTATCCGCATGACTGGCAGGCATAAACGATCTTGGCATTTTTTTTCACAAAACGAATCCTGTTTGCAGTGTTTAATGAAAGACCTCTTTCTGATTTTTTTAGGTTATAGCATGTCATTTCCAGCCTATCAAGCCGCTGATTCATTTATCGGAAAGCAGGCCTTGAAATAGATGTAAAATCTGGCTATACTGAAAAATATTGAAATTGTCTAAGAGCGTGCCTAAGAGCGTGACGGAAAAAGAGGAGCTGATGAAGAGAAATACTGATCTTATAAAACAGAAACTATCAGGCAGAATCATATTGTCCATACTTTTTTTTGCGATTATTCCCCAAGTAGTTAATGCTGCAGAATATGACTATAGTTCGCTTAAAAAAAAGCTGGTTGATGACGGCTTTGACAAAACCTGGGTGCAGAAACTTTACGGACAATCCGGAATTGCGTTTGAAACCAAAGGGCTTTCTCTTTTTTTTGCGCACAGTGAAGCTTCCCTTGATTACAGCCAGTTTTTTTCAGACGGCTCTATTAAAAAGGCTAAGCGATACCTTAACAAACACGGTCAGTATTTGGATATCATTGAAGAAAAATATGGAGTTGAAAAGGAAATCATTATTGCGGTGATGCTTGTTGAAACAAGACTCGGAAAAAATACCGGCGGCAGGTCGGTTCTTAACACGCTCTCGACCATGGCGGCTCTTTCAGATTCAGAAGTCAGGGACTTGATATGGAAAAAAAATTCTGAATTGCGAAAAGGGAACCGGGAACAATACATTAAATGGTCGAAAAAAAAATCAAAGTGGGCGTATAGTGAACTAAAAGCCTTTTTGAAATATACTCAGGACAGCGACATCAACCCTGTTCTTGTAAAGGGCTCATATGCGGGTGCATTCGGAATCCCACAGTTTATGCCAAGTAATATTTCTAAATTTGCTAAAGACGGTGATAAGGACGGTCGAATCGACCTGTTCATTCATGCCGATGCAATGGCAAGTATTGCCAATTATCTGAAACATTACGGCTGGAAACCCGGCCTGGACAGAAAGGGAAAATATAAGGTGCTTTTGCACTATAATTACAGCAAGTATTACGCCAATACACTCATTGACATTGCCGGGAAATTGAAAGGCTAGAGATGGATGTTTTTCATATCATTCTCGGTGCCGGGGCATTCTTTTATCTCCTCACATGCCTGGCGTTTATCGATATTGCCCGGAAAGATTTCGGATCACTCGGCATCAAAGCCCTTTGGGGGTTTGTTGTGTTTATTCCATTTGTCGGAGTTGTTATTTATATTATTCTGGGTTTCAGAAACGGGAAGGTAATCAAACCCGAAGGCCCGGGATCATAAACAACCCTAAAAAAAATATTTGACAAGAAACAAAGAGTTTTATATCAAGTCAGAGTTCAAAGCAACTTGTGGTCCCATCGTCTAGCGGTTAGGACGCTGGCCTCTCACGCCGGAAACCGGGGTTCGATTCCCCGTGGGATCACCA
>CAZTYY010000173.1:0-6253 GCA_964617785.1 uncultured Desulfobacterales bacterium
CGGGCCTGAAAAACATGCGCATATATGAAATAAAAGCGACAAGACCTCCGAGTGTTATATTCTGCGATATCACCCTGCCGCCGCCGTAATATATGACCATTGCGACAGCTATTGAACCGAGAAGTTCTATAACAGGCATGAACACCGCAAACACCCGAATCTGCTTCATCCCGGCAAGATAATATTCATGATTGACTTCCTGAAAAGCTCGCCTGTTCTGCTCTTCCTGCCTGAAAAGCTGTATAACTCTCACACCTTGAATTGTTTCAGATAATTTTGAGTTTATTTCTGCTATTTTTATTCGTAAGGTTCTGAAGGCATCTCTAGCATAATGTGCAAACTTAAATGCCGTAAACATGACAACCGGAAGTGCGGTGAAGCATATCAGGGCCAGCCTGGCATTAATGGTAAAAAGGACTATCGCAATACCAGCAAGCAGAAAAAGGTCTTTAAAAACAAAGGTGATAACCGATGTAAACATTTCATGCATGTTCTGTACATCATTGGTTGTTCTTGTCACAAGTCGGCCCACGGGATTTTTTGTAAAAAAAGATAATGACAGGTTCTGTATGTGATGAAAGATCTTCAGGCGAAGATCGTGCATTATCATCTGGCCGGTATATTCCATTATCATCAGCTGTATAAAATTAAAAACAAAGCCAATGCATGAAATGCCGACAATGATAAGCGACATCCAGGCAACACCTTTCAGGTCGTCTCCTCTAAAATTTGCTTCCAGCAGTACAGGATCGATGCGATGAACGATATAACGGTCTATGGCAATCTTTGTCACATACGGCAACGACAGATCACAAAAAGTAATAATAACCACGAGAATAACAGCGAAAAACAACAGATGTCTGTATTTTCCGACAAAAGGGAGCATCATGGATAAAAGCTTTAAATCAAACTGCTTCCCTGGTTTTTCTTCATTGAAAATGCCGGTGTTATAATACATCCAAATCCTCTTCAATCTCCTGAATGGAGGACATCCTTGCATAATATCCTCCTGAGGCGACAAGCTCTTCATGAGTTCCTGATTCAGCAAGCGAGCCGTCTTCAAGAACGATAATCGAATCAGCATGTCGAACTGCTGAAATCCGGTGCGAAACAATAATAACCGTTTTTTTTCCGCTAAGATTTTTTATCATATTGATAATTGATGCCCCTGTTTCTGCATCTACCTGACTTACCGGATCATCCAGAACTATAACCGGCGCATCCTTGAACAGAGCCCGCGCAAGAGCAATGCGCTGCTTCTGCCCTCCTGAAAGCACCACTCCCTTTTCTCCTGCTATGGTTTCAAACCCATTTGGAAAATCTTTTACGGTTTCATCAAGGCACGCCATCTTTATCGCCTTTTCCAGCCTTTTATCCTTCGGATCATGCTGACCGAATGTAATATTTTCCCGTATAGTGCCTGAAAAAAGATAGGGTTCCTGTGGCACAAATGAGATGGCGTCCCTTAGAAGATTAAGGTTGATCTTTTTTATGTCTGTACCATCAATCAAAATCATCCCCTTTTCCACATCAAAAATCCGGGAAATTAGGTTCAATATTGAGGTCTTTCCGCTTCCAGGCGGCCCTGCAATACCAAGCATCCGGCCCGGTGGAACCTTGAAGCTGATGTCTGAAAGAATCATACGGTTTTCACGATTTCGGGCAAATGAGACATTATCAAACTCAATTTCTCCTGATACATGCTTCAGCCGGACCGAATCAACCGGTTCTGCTATTTCCGGTCTTGTTTTCAGGATTTCTTCGATCCGGTCAAGTGAAGCCGCTCCTCTTTGCATCAGATTTGTAACCCAACCCATTGCCATCATCGGCCATGTAATCAGATAAAGATAATTGATAAACGCAACAAAGTCTCCGGGAGTAATCGATGCGGTAATGGTCTGCCGGCCGCCTATAAATATAACTATTGCCAGGCTGAAATTTGTAAACAGCACCGTCAAAGGAAAAAAAGAGCCGGTGATCCTCACAAGTGAAAGGTTCTCTTTGATAAGTTTTCCGGATGCATCTTTAACTTCCCTTTCAGACAAACCTTCCATGCAGTAAGCCTTGATAATTCGTATTCCTGCAAATCTTTCCCGCACAACCTCGGTCAGTTCAGAGAATGCGGCCTGCACTGACTGATATCGCCGATGCATTTTTTTACTGAAAAATCTGGCACATAAAATAATCACAGGTGAAGGAATCAGGGCATACAGGGTCAGTCGAATATCAATGTATGCCATGAAGCCTATGGCTGCGGTGCCTAAAAACAAAGCATCGGTGAGTGCTACAAGGCCCATTCCGGTGGCCATGCGTATATGGTTTAAGTCGTTTGTTGCATGAGCCATAAGGTCGCCTGTACTTTTGTCGTCAAAGTACGGGGCAGACAGAGTCTGGATATGAGTAAAAAGCTGATTGCGGAGCCCTTCCTCAATTCGCCGTGAAGTTCCAATCAGGCACCGTCGCCACGCATATCGTAAAACAGCTATCAGCAAAGCAATGCCTGTAATGGAAAGCGAGTATGTAAGCAGCCTGTCTGCATTGATATAAAATACGGCAAGATCGTCAACAGCCCTTTTAATTATCCTTGGGATGAAGAGCTGAAGCATGTCGACCGTCATCAGGCAGACAATTCCAAAGATGACTAAAAAAAGGTTTTCTTTAAAATATTGTTTTACAAGTCTGTATGATTTCATAGTCGGAAGGAGGAATATACTCTTAAGACATCATTCCTGTCTGGTGAAGCATAAAAAAGAAGACAATGAAATTATGGTTAAACTTTGCATAGGAACTCGAAACAAAAGCGTTATAAAGTTTTTTTCCGATTCCCCGCTGACTCATTCGATGCCTTACATTATCTTTGACGGTCCTGGATTTTGACTGAATGACCGTATAACCGTATCTTAAATTTTTTTCAACCAAGTCAGGACAGTTGTTAATATTGGTCTTAAGCTTGTAGCTGTTCGATGTCACCTTCTTAAAAATATCGATCTCTTTTCCCACAACCTTAACAGCGTTCGCCTTTAAAGAATCGAGAAATGCTTCACGACTATTTTCACATGGGGCACAGGTGACAGCCCGGCCCATATGCTCTATCGTATGGCCGTCACTTCCGCCTGATATGGTTTTTGAAAGGTTAAAACCGAGCACCGTGCTTTTCATGTTCCATCGGTTTAGATTTTCCGAATTAATCACCTCAACACCATCAACCAGAGAAAGCAGCCTGTTCAACTTCTCCTTTGAAAAATAAAAATTGCATACCCCGGTATAGGCAGGGCTGTAAGGATGAGGAAATATAATAATCGTCCTGAATTTTCTGGCACGCCTTATCACTTCTTCAACATTGAGGCTCGTTGAACTCATCACATTAGATCCCATAAAAGGCTTAACATCATTCTCATAAAACTTTTTCAGGCTGTCGATATCATAAAAATAAACAAGGATATGCGTACCCTCTTTTGATGTTATCTCGATGCCGGGAATGCTTAAAACATCCTTGTATTTGTCGATTTCAACGGCACCCTTTATTTCATTATGATCGGTAATGGCAATGCCGATGCCCAGTTCACGGGCCTTTTTGGCTATAGTCCCGACCATACTCGCCCCATCAGAATATCGAGTGTGGTAATGAAGATCGACCACTGTAAATTTTCCTGTCAGTTCAGGAAAATCAGGTTTTTCAAATTCTACTCTGTTTTCTTTATTCATATTGCCCACCTGGAATTAAAGCTTCCGAATTTGATGATACTGTAAAAAAGTTTAAATTATGCCAGAATCACATTATAAGTGCAAGAATTCTATTTATTGTTGTCATAACCTATTGCTTTTGGTACGAAATGAATATCATTCTAAGGGTGAAGTTATACGGATAAAAGTAGCGAATAAAAAAGAAGAAACAATCGGCTTAAGCAGCTACCCCTTTTACGAACACTTCTACAAACTCTTTCATTTTCGTTATGATCCGTTTGCCAATCTCGCGAGCTTTCAATACACTCGGCCGGTTATCTAAACAATTAAAAACCTCGTCTCGTAAAGGCTCCTGCTCACTGTAAATGTATGTATCTATTAAAGCCCGGAACTGTTTTTGATCCAGATGTTCTTCCTCGCAGAGTTTTCCCAGAGCCAGCACTTTCTGATCGTTCCAGAATTTTTCAAATTCATCAGATATGGCATCCGTATCGTCTATATGTGGTAGGTTCTCTTCAATAAATTTTTCAATAAGCTCGCGCTTGCTTCTAAGCTCAACTTCTCCGGAAAGAAGATCCAGAATTGCTTTTTTCTGCTGCTCTTTCTCTTTTTCATCAGCCATTTTCATTTTCGCGATCAGTTTCAATATATACGCCACGTTCACTTCATCACGGTGAATGAGTTCCAGTTCAAAGTCTACATCTTCTAAAATAGAATCTTTCTGCTTCTGGTGGTCGCTTTTTACCTTGTCATAGATATCAAGATATTTGCTCTTGTAATCCGCAAAACTCTGCTGGTTCATGGGAAGGTCGTCCCATTTAAAATCAGAAAAAGAGGTCAAAATATTTTTTATACGTATTAATTCACGAAATGCCTTTACGAATTCCATTTCCTTTTCTTCGTCCAGCAGTTCATCCACGCTTTTCGGCGTGGGAGCGATTGTTAACAGGTTGACAAAAGCTTCAGAGAATTTTCTAAGGATTTCTTCATATGGAGGTAAAAAGATAACCTCTTTTGCTTCTTTATTGGCGAACAGGGCTATGGCCTCATCGGCCGCCTTTTTCAGGTTGCGAAAACATAGAATGTTCCCTTGTGATTTCTGCTCATTAAGGATTCGGTTGGTACGCGAGAAAGCCTGTATCAAGCCATGATAACGGAGGTTTTTATCCACATACAATGTATTCACTTTCTTTGCGTCAAAACCAGTAAGGAACATATTGACCACCAGGAGTATATCCACCCGATCTTTCTCATTGAAACTGACTTTTTCCCGATCTTTGATGCGTTTGCTTATGTCCTTAAAATAATTTTCAAATTGTCGGCCGTCTCTGGTGGAAAAAGCGGTGTTGTACATGGTGTTGTAGTCTGCGATGAATTCGTCAAGTTTCTCCCTGCTGTGGCTTGTTGTATAGCCCGCCTGAGGTTCCGCCACCATGAGGACATCATCCAATACCTCATTGGTGTATTCATCCGGGTATTCATTTATATCAGGGAGCATGCCGGTGGCATCCGGATCATCTTCATTGGCGCCGTAGGTGAAAATGGCGGCAACGCGCAGATCGTGTTCGCCCTCCTCTTTTTTCTTTTTGAATATCTCATAGTAAGAGATCAGGTTGCTGATACTGCTTACGGCGAATATCCCTGTGTAATCGCGGTTATGAGTTTTTTGGTCGTGATAGCGGATAATGTAATCCACTATGTTTCCCATCCGTTCAGGCGAATCAATCACTTCTTTAGTGTCAATATCTTCAACTTCTATTTCGATAAATGTGCTGCTCTTTTTTTTGTATTTGCCGATGTACTCAATAATAAATCGCAATACGTTCCGGTCACGGATGGCATCGGTTATCACGTATTTATGCAGACAGTCGTCAAACAGATCCTTGGTGGTTCGTTTACCCCGGTCGTTATTATGAGCGTTGTCAACGAAAATCGGTGTCCCTGTAAACCCAAAAAGCTGACTGTCTGAAAAGAACTTTGTAATGCGCCTGTGGGTTTCACCAAATTGACTTCGATGACACTCATCAAAGATAAATATCATGCGCCTGTCTCGCAGATCCGCCATACTTGACTCATAGCGTTTTTTGGAAACAGCGTTATTCAGCTTTTGAATGGTGGTGACAATAAGCTTTGTATCGTCTGTTAACTGCTTTACCAACGAACGGGTGTTGTCGGTGACATCCACGCTATCTTTTTTAAAGCTGTTAAACTCCTTCATGGTCTGGTAGTCTAAGTCCTTCCTGTCTACCACAAACACGACTTTGTGTACTTCCGGCAGGCCCATGATGATCTGGCTGGCCTTAAAGGAGGTGAGCGTTTTGCCTGAGCCGGTGGTATGCCAAATATAACCGTTTTTCCTGCTGGTTTGCACCCGTTCAATAATGGCCTCGGTGGCATAGCACTGGTATGGTCGCAGCACCATTAATATTTTGTGTGTTTCATTATGGACAATATATTGGGCGATCATCTTGCCCAGGTGATCAGGGTTTAAAAAAGCATTTGCAAAATACGAAAGATTCGTAATGTTCCTGTTTTCAACATCCGCCCAGAAAAACGTCTGTTGAAACGA
>CAZTYY010000174.1:0-6236 GCA_964617785.1 uncultured Desulfobacterales bacterium
GGTAATAATTCAGGGCTGCCTGGTCCAAATATACACGAGTATCCCTTAAATCAAGTTGTGTTATCAGGCCGCTTTGGGCGCTGCTTTCGGCAATGCTGTATGCTTTGCGCGAAGTCTCGATGGTGCTCCGAGCGGAGCTGATTCTTTGTTCCGCTTCGTCCAGCCGCAGGTAAATGTTTTCCAGTTCGTTGCTGATTTTTTCCTGAGTCTGGATGAGTTGAATTTTTGTCTTGTCAAGATTAATCTGTGCTTTTTGCATTTGTGCGCCGGTATAACCTCCGGTATAAAGGGGAATATTTAAGGTCAGGCCAAGCATAAAATTCTCATTTCTATTTTCAAATTTCCATTTATCAGAAATCGATGAAAAAGCATAAACTGCCGATGCATCCAAAGTCGGCAGATAATTTGAAAACTGAGATTTAACATCTGTCATACGAAGGTTCTTCTCCCAAAGAAGCGCGTTATAATCCGGGCGGAGTGAGAAGACTTCGGCTGCTTTCAATCTTTCTGGTTTTTGCGGATAAGTTTCAAGACTGCCCGAAAACTCTAATTTTTCTTCGGGGGCCAGTCCGGCAAAGTTCTTCAGATTTTCGATGAGCAGCTGGTAATTTCTTTCCGTTTCGGTGACAACAGGGATTTGATTTTTCCAGCGCATCTCAGCCTGCAGCAATTCCAGTTCAGAAACAAGGCCGCTGTCATATTTATCTTTGACATTATTATAATTTTCCGATGCACTTTTTTCAGCTGCTTTTGATACTTCCACAACCTTCTTTAAGAGTAATGCCTGATAAAAACCTTTTTTGGCAAATGTTAAAATTCCGGTATGCTGGGCATCATACACATAACCAGAAAGTTTTTGATACTGCTTTGCTGCAGTTAATGCATTCCCGATTTGGAAACTGAAAAGAGGCTGCTGCAAAGAAACATTAAAACGAAAATCATTATTAAAACCGATTTGGAGTTTTTGTGTCCTCATTTGGCCGGCAGAGTCTTCCATGCCAATAAAAAGAACATTTTCCAGAAGATTTCGCGTATAATTTCCCTGCGCATATATCTTTGGCAAAGCAGTTGCCCAGGCTTCTTTTTTAATTGCTTTAGCCATATCAAGGTCTTTACGGGCCAGCTGCAGGTCTTTGCTGTTTTCTTTAACCAGCGCGAGGAACTGCTCAAGATCATAGTTTTCTGCCTGGATTTCCGTTAATCCGAAACAGACCAGAATTAGAATTATTAATATGTTTTTCATGCTTTTTTCTCCCGGGTAGTTAGGTAGTAGAGCGCAGGAATAATGAACAGGGTAAGCAGCGCGGAAGAGACAAGACCTCCGATACTGATAATACCCATTGGCTGACGAATTTCCGCTCCGGCAGAACCGATACCTAAAGCCAGCGGCGCCATACCAAGAATGATGGCCAGGGTTGACATAATAATCGGTTTTAATTTTATCGGGCAGGCTTCCAGCAAAGATTCCTTTACAGATTTTCCCTGTTTGCGTAAAATGTTTGTGTAGTCGAGCAGCAAAATTGCATTATTGACCACAATTCCCAGCAGCATCACAATGGCCATCATGGAAATGGTATTCATGGTTTGCCCAGTAATAAACAGTCCGACAAATACACCAATCAGGGCCAGGGGCACTGTACCCAGGATCATCAATGGCTGAGTCAGACTTTCCAGGATTGCCGCTAATAACATATAGGTCAACAAAAAGGCGATGATGAATGTGGTTAACATATCTACAGCTGTTTCGGCCATCATCTTAGCGCTGCCGCCCCAATCCAGTTTATATCCGGCTGGGAATTCTATATCTGCAGTACGTGCATTTATTTCATTCACGATATCACCAAGCGGCGCTCCGGGCGCTGTGTATGCGCTGAATTCAACAGACTTATATTTATCTTTGTGCAAAATCTTGCTGTAGCCTTCGCTGAATTTTACTTCTGCTAACTGCGAGATGCGGTAACGGCCTTTGGGCGATACGAGTGTTAGAGAACCTATTTTTTCCGGTGAATTTGCAGATGCACCATTCAGTTTAACACGAATATCATATTCATTTCCGCCTTCTCTGAAATATGTAGCCACTATACCGTTTAAAGACGCTCTGATCGTCATCGCCAGGTCATAAACAGTAACACCGGCATCTGCCAGTTTCCTGCGGTCAGGCACCAGTGTAATTTCCGGTTTACCAGGACGGGAAGATGTATTCAGGTTAACCAGTCCGTCAATATCCCTGATTTTTTCCACGACCTGTTCTTTCAGCTCTTCAACTTTATTAATATCCTGTCCCAGCAGGTAAAACTGGACAGGCGCTTCACCAGAGCCCATGGACGATACTGCTGATGCCCGGATCAACGCATTTGGCAGTGTTGAAAGCTGCTGGGTAAATTGCGACGCAATCTCACTGGAGGTTTGGGGCCTAAAATCTTTGTCAATCAAAGAGACTTTTATTACAGCTAAATTGACTCCCACATCCAGCTGGCTGATGGAACCAATAGAGACGATGACTTCTTCGACTGCTTCATGTTCAGTAACAGTCTGTTCAATTTTTTGTACCAGTGCTGTGGTTTCATCAATGTTGTAACCCTGCGGCAGTTCAACCTCAATATTTATCTGCCCCTCGTCAGTTACCGGAAAAAATTCAAAACCGACTTTTGTTGCTATAAACAGGCTGAATATGAACAATAATATTGAGAGAAAGATTATACCAAAGCTGCGTTTCTTATTTTTAATAATGGCTGACAACCAGTTTTTGTAACCATTTTCCCAGCGTTTAAACATTTTTTCAAGAAATATACCAATTGCTGCATTAGATTTTATATTTCTCGGGAGGATGAGCGAAGCCAGCATCGGTGTGATTGTAAAAGAAGCTATCAAAGAAAATATAGTTGCAAAAGTAACAGTCAAAGCAAATTCTTTGAAAAACTGGCCAATCATACTCGACATGGAGGCGATCGGTAAAAACACTACGATATTTGTCAAGGTTGAAGCGATAACAGCAACAGCTGTTTCAGCGGTACCTTTTTCGGCAGCTTTCTTTCTGCCATGCCCCATTTCTTTGTAACGGAAGATGTTTTCGATAACCACAACAGAATTTGCTACTAAAATTCCTACCGCTGTTGAAAGCCCCATCAAGGTCATAATATTTAATGAAAAATCAAAGACCTGGATTAACAGAAATGTAGAAATGATGGAATAGGGCATGGCCATGGCAACGATAAATGTTGAACGTATATCATGCAGGAAGAACAGCAAAACCAGGCCGGTTAAAAGAATTCCCAGAAAGATATTTGACAACGTATCTTCCACAGAGCTTTCGATATAAATGGAATCATCACGAACAACTTTTAGCTTTGTGCCTGCAGGAAGGTCCTTTTGAATTTCAGGCATTGTTTCCAGGATCTTTTTGGCCATTTCAACTGTGTTGCCGCCGCTGCTCTTTGTAATACCCAATAGTATTGCATGGTCATTTTTTTCTTTGGTCACATTATTAAAAAATGAAGTACGTTCACGTATTTCACTGCCAGTATCTTCAACCGTTGCCAGGTCGCCGAGTTTTTTTATGCCAAAAGCCGTAGGCAGTTTAATCTCCTTTAGAGTTTCTATCTGACCAAACTCCCCTTCGAGACGCACAGAATATTCCTGACTGCCCTGCTCAAAATTTCCTGCCGGCATATTCATATTCTGCGCGGCAAGAATCTGACTCAGCTGTGCAAGCGACAGTGCATTTTGATAGACAACCCGGTTTTCGAGTTCAATTCTAATTTCACGTTCCTGCCCGCCGGAAATAATCACCTGCCCCACACCCTCAACCTGGGACAAGCGGTCTTTAACTTTTTTATCTGCTAATTCATAAAGTGTCTTTGTGTCAAAATTACCAGTTAAAATAATGTCGATTATTGGTTCGGCGCTCATATCAAATTTTTGCACTACAGGCAGCTTTGCATCCTCGGGCAAATCGCTGAGAATTGAGTTAACCTTGTCTTTGACTTCCTGCGTTGCTATATCAACGTCTTTCCCCAAATCAAACTTAATCATAACAAATGAGGCGTTTTCCATTGAGAAAGAACGAATAAAATCTATCTTGCTGATTGTCGCCGTAACATCTTCAATTCGTTTGGTAATCTGGGTCTCCGTTTCCTGCGGCCCGGCTCCGGGATAGACAGTCTGTACTGTAACAAAACCGATTTCCACATCCGGCATCATGTTTAGTGACAAACCAAAATAAGCCAGTGAACCAAAAACAAGAAACACGAGAAGCCCCATACTCACCATAATGGGCCGTTTTATTGAAAGACTTGAAAGAAACATTTTTACTCCTAAATTTCATATTTATCCTGTTGAGACTAGTGAATGAAAATTTATCTGTCATTGTGAGAAGGGATTCATCCCGACGAAACAATCCCTTGATGATAATTGGGACTGCTTCTCCTGATTGAAATCAGGCTCGCAATGACAGAACTGTAAATTCTCAACAGTTCAATCAGGTTTTTTCAATTAAGAATTCGTAATTTTAACTTTACCGCCGTCTTCAAGAAGCATCTGGCCTTCGACGATCAAACGGTCACCTTCTTTGAGACCTTTGATAACCTCAACCAAAAGGCCGTCTTCTCTTCCAAGAAGTACTTCGCATTTGCGGGCAATCCCATCATTTTCAACAAATACATAATTTTTTTCTTCTTCACGAATAATGTTCTTGCGTTCTATAACCAGAGAATTTGGATTATCGTAAATATTTACTTCTATATCAGCAGTAACGCCGCAGCTAAAAGCGCCGTCCGGATTGTCGAAAATAACAAGCGCCGCGAAAGCCTGGGTCATCGCATTCATCGACAGGTCCACTCTTTCAACTTTACCGCTTAGTTCGCGCTCTTTCCAGACTGCCTTTGCTTTAAGCCCGGGAGTGAAATCACATATCTCATCTTCACCAACCCAGATCTTTGCCTTGAGTTTGTCGGTACGGGAAACTGTAAGTAATTCAGCCTCCTTTTTTACATTGTCCGATTCACTTACGCTGATCCGTGTTACTATTCCGCCGATGGGTGCCTTTACCTCAACGGATTGGCTGACAGCCTGCCAGTTGGCTTCAGCCACATCATACTGGGCTTGAACATTATCAAGGTCCTGGCTGGAAATGCCGCCTTTGGTGTACAGGTTTTTTATTCTTTCCAAAGATTTTTTTGCGTTTTCATAAGCAGTTTTGGCCTGGTAATACTGGGCCGAAGGCGCATCTTTAGGGAAAGTAATAACCACCTGGTCTTTTTTTACATAGTCACCAACGTCCACCAGAATTTTATCAATACGGTCATCAAAACTGGCATATGCTGATGATTCCTGGATACCAGTTAAAGCTGCCTGATAAATCCTCTTCGAATTGAATTGGGTTTTTTTGACGGTCTCGATTTTAACAGGTACACCGTCTTCTGCATATATCTGCTCCATGCTTTTCGCTTCCGATTTTTTTTCGGTGCAGGAAAGCGCGAATAAAGACATGGTCAGTAATAGAATTAGAAGTTTTCCAAGATGTTTCATAGATATTTATCCTTTCATGAATTTATTTATAATTTTGTTAGTTCAAAGTCTTTTAGTTTTAGTTAGGCCAAATATAATTATTATTGTATACTTTACAGCTATATTTAATCTTGAGACTCGTGTTTGATACTCAAATCTATTTCTGGTACAAACCATTTAGTACAAGATTGTAGTATTCTTCAAAAATCTCGTCTTCACTGAAACCAAGGTCTTTTTGTATTTCTTGAGATACTACAGAATAAATTTTAAGCATCCCAACCAACTGCAGCCAGACGATTATTACTGTTGAAATGGGATTTAAATCCTGTCTGATTAGTTTTTCTTTTTTACCTGTTTCGATCAATTTTACCCATTTTTGCAAATATTCATCGTCCTTAGCCTTGTGACATTTCATTTCTTTTGTCTGCTCATCAAGTTCAACACGATTGGTTGAAAAGTAGAATAGTGCAGAAAAATAATCTGGATACTTCTTTTTGAAAAGCATGAAACTTTTCAGGAAAGCTTTGATCTTTAAATCAGTACTCTCGACTTTTTGTGTTTCTTTATCAACGATTTCAAAAAACAAATCATGACCGCGCATAAAGATAGCAAAATACAATTCTTCTTTATTTTTAAAATATGAATAAACTGTACCTTTGCTCAACTCAGCTTCCGCAGCGACCTGTTCCATGCTGGCCCCATAAAAACCATCGCGAAAAATAACCTTCTGC
>CAZTYY010000175.1:0-6080 GCA_964617785.1 uncultured Desulfobacterales bacterium
TTTGATTCAATAATGAGTGGCTTAGTTCTAAACTGCCCGGAAAGGTGATTTGAAATCTATTTGGAGAGCACAGAAATCCTTTATTCTGTGAATCTGTGATTTCCTCTGTGTCGGATTTCCGGTGATAAATAATTGTTTATTTCGTTGAGAAGCAAATTTTTATTTTTGAAGTGATTTAATTTGCAGATATGTCATCACAAAAAATTCTAATTTCTGGTGCTCTTTTCCAGCAATCCAACCCGCTGTAATAACTTATTTTTCAAGAGATATGCAAATCAGATCCCAACCAGATGCAACAATAATATCATCTGTGTTCAGGGGAATAAATAATTTTTCCTTATTTTTTTTGTGTGGTAGTAACTGCTGCACTTGAACTTATAAGTAATCAATACATACCAATAGAGGTTTTTAAGTTTCCCCAAAATTGATCAAGAAATAGCTTTTTCACTTTCCAACTCAGCATAGTTCTTGATTCTACTACGTTTGTTAATTTTTAAGCTTTTTTTTAGGGAGTGTCCTGATCGCAACACGCTGTCGCAACACGCTTGACATAAGTCACTGTTTAGCTTAATAACTTACTTAAAATGTGTAAAAATAAAAAATATTGTTTTAAAGGAGATGGAACAGAATGGCGCAGTTAATCGCAGACAGAAGAGATGTGGATTTTGTGCTTCATGAACAGATGGAAGCTGCAAATCTTTCAAAACATGAAAAATTTGCAGAATTCGATAAAAAAACCATTGACCTGATCGTATCTGAAGCCAGAAACCTGGCGATAAAAGAAATCCTTCCTACCCAAAAAGACGGTGATGAGGGATGTTTATTTGAAAATGGAACCGTGAAGATTCCCGAGTCTTTCCATAAAATTTTCAAACTTTATAAAGAAGGCGAATGGCTTGGCATGACAGATGATCCTGATTATGGCGGACAGGGCATGCCCAAACTAATCGCTTCTGCGGCAAATGAATATTTCCACGGTGCAAATGCATCATTCATGCTCTATCACAGCCTAAGTCATGGCGCGGCAAAGCTTGTCGAAACATTCGGAACAGAAGAGCAGAAAAATATATATCTAAAAAAGATGTTAACCGCTGAATGGTCAGGCACCATGCTGCTTACGGAACCTGAAGCCGGTACTGATGTTGGCGCATTGACATCAACTGCAGTTAAAAATGACGATGGAACTTATTCGATCACCGGATCAAAAATATTTATCTCAAGTGGCGAACACGATATGGTTGAGAATATTATTCATCCCACGCTTGCACGAATTGAAGGCGCCCCTGAAGGCACCAGAGGAATTTCACTTTTCCTTGTACCCAAATTTCGCGTTAATGAAGACGGCAGCCCCGGAGAATTCAATGATGTAGTCTGCACCGGCATTGAAGAAAAAATGGGCCTCCATGGGAATGCCACCTGTTCCCTGACGCTTGGCGGAAAAGGAAACTGTATCGGAACTCTTCTGGGTGAAGAAAACAAAGGGATGAGCGCCATGTTCGTCATGATGAACGAGGCAAGACAATTTGTAGGCCTTGAAGCTTTTGCGGTTTCAACGACAGCTTATTTGCATGCCCTTAATTATGCCAGAGAACGAATACAGAGTCGGCACATGCTTAAACCAAAGGAAGGCTCTGTGCCCATTATCGAACACCCGGACGTTAGGCGTCAGCTTATGATCATGAAAGCATATGTTGAAGGTATGCGAAGTCTAATTTATTATACCGGCCGGTGCTGGGATATAGCTGCAATTACAGACAGTGACGATGAAAAGAAAAAAATAATGGGTGTCATTGAGGTTCTGACGCCTATTGTCAAAGGATATATCTCCGATAAAGCGCTTGAAGTAACCAGTCATGGCATTCAGGTTTTCGGGGGATACGGTTATGTAAAGGAATATCCTGCTGAACAGCTTATGCGGGACAGCAGAATTTTTATGATTTATGAAGGCACAAATGGAATTCAGGCCATGGACCTTCTGGGCCGAAAGCTTGGAATGAACAAGGGTATAACATTTATTAATTATCTGGAAGAAATCCGAAAAACAATTGATGAAGCAAAAAAAATAAATAGCATTTCTGACTTTGCTGTAAAAGTTGAAGAAGTATTCAACCTTGCAAGCCAATCAGCCATATCCATTGGAAAAACAGCCATGTCTGATAAAGTATTAAACGCTTACGCCCATGCTTACCCATTTCTTGAGGTAATGGGTGATCTAACGATTGCCTGGATGCTTCTATGGCGAGCAGCTGTTGCAGCACCAAAACTTGAAAAGCTGGCAGGAAGCAATGATCCCCAGGCGACAAAAGAAAAGGCTAAAAAAAACAAGGACGCGGCCTTTTATGACGGCCAGATCAAAACAGCACGATTTTTTATAAATTATATTTTACCTCTTACCAAAGGAAGAATTGAAACCATTAATGCAGCAGACGGCGCAGCCGTTGAAATGCTTGATGCATCTTTTGGAGGATAAATGGGGATAAAAACAGATAGGTTTTGACGACTTAAATAAAAACATAAAGCAGGAGACATAAAATGGCTGACGTTTTTGATGTATTTAAAAAAACCATGATGACAGGCATTGGATTTGCTTTAAAAACCAAGGACGAGGTTGAGGACTGGGCCAAAGAGCTTGTCACAAGAGGAGAACTTTCCGAAAATGAAGGCGAAAAATTTGTCGATGATTTCACTAAAAGATACGAAGAAGCAAGGGAATCTTTAGAGCGGAAGGTGGAAAAAACTGTAAAAGAACTCCTGAAAAAATGGGAAGTTCCGACAGCAGAAGATTTTGCAAAATTAAAAGAAGAAATTAGCGCTTTAAAAAAAACAACCGGTCAAATTAGCGATAGTACAGACGACGAAGAATAGCACTCCATGTTTAGTATTCGAAAAATAAGCGCCATCGGCCGCACCTACCGTCATCTGAACAGGTACCGCCAGATTCTCACTGTTTTGTTAAAGTATGGTTTTGATGATCTTCTGGAAGTCGTTAAAATCGACCAGTATCTTGAAATCGGCCTACAAATGATTTCACGAAAACGCCGGGAACGTGTCGACAAACTGACAAGGGCCGAACGCATCAGAATTTCTATTGAAGAACTGGGGCCGACATTTATTAAATTCGGCCAGATTGCATCTACCCGGCCGGACCTGATTCCAATAGAGTTTATTAATGAACTGTCAAAACTACAGGACAAAATCCCACAATTTCCTTTTCAGAAAGTCCGGGAAATCATTGAAGCAGAGCTTGGATATCCCCCTGAAGAAATATTTGAATCAATTGAGGAGTCTCCTCTGGCCTCCGCCTCCATCGGCCAGGTGCACAGGGCGCGCCGTACGGATAACAAAGAAGTAGTGGTAAAGGTTCAACGTCCGGATATCCAAAAAACTATTGAAATCGATCTCGAAATTATGCTTTACCTGGCAACGCTTCTGGAACGTAATGTGATGGAATTTTCTCTTTATCATCCGGTCATGATCGTCGAGGAATTTGCAAGAACCCTTGAAAAGGAAATCGATTATACAATTGAAGCCACAAACATGGAACGTTTTGCCCGTCATTTTGCAGATAATCCTGATGTCTATATCCCCAAAATATACCAGGACACAACAACGGCCCGTGTTATCACAATGGAATATATCGACGGGATCAAGGTATCTGATATAGACAAGCTTGAAGAAGCGGGACTTGATAAGGAGCTGATTACATCGCGAGGTGCCGATCTGATCCTTAAGCAGGTCTTTCATAACGGCTTTTTTCATGCTGACCCGCACCCTGGAAATATCTTTGTATTGCCGGATAATATTATCTGTCTTATTGATTTTGGAATGACAGGAACTGTTGACAGGCGGACCAGAGAAATCTTTGTTGACCTGATCGACAGTATTGTGCATCGTGATTCAGTAAATGCCGCTCAAGTCCTCCTAAAACTGACTTCCTGGGATGATGATCCCGATATACGAAAACTTGAGAGGGAACTTTCAGATTTTATTGGGCGGCATTTGTTTAAACCGCTAAAAAATATTGAAATCGGTCGGCTGCTTCAGGACCTTCTGGAGCTTATTTCTCATAACCAGCTTAGGATACCTCCGGATATTTTTCTGATGATAAAGGCGATAACCACAGCAGAAGGTGTTGCAAGAAAACTTAATCCGCATTTTGATATGATTTCCCAGGCCAGACCCTTTATTGCACGCGTCAAAGTTGCGAGGTTTTATCCGGAAAGAATCGCTGAAAATCTCATTAGTTTTGCTGGCGATTTGCAGAATTTTCTTCAGCAGCTGCCAAAAGACATTCTTGATGTTGCCCGTCTTATCAAACATGAGAATATAACCATAAAGACTGAAAATCAGGGTCTTGATGCGATGCTTGCAGCACAGCACAAAATCAGCAACCGCCTTGCCTTTTCCATTATCATTGCAGCGCTTTTGATCGGATCTGCATTGATCGTAATTTCCCAAACCCCTCCCCTATTTTACGGTATTTCCGTAATAGGCATCATTGGCTTTCTCGCAGCCTCTTTCATGGGCATTTGGCTGCTTATAGCAATAATAAAAAAGGGGCTATAGCAACTCCTGTTTCTATCTTCCCTTTCAGATCAGATGTGGGTTAAGCCTAAATCGTGATTGTTTAATTATCCGCCCAGTTTTATCTGAACCCCATTTCTAAGCAGCTTTCAGGATCATAGCTTCACGGGTTTTTGCAACTTCCGTGCTTTCAATATACTCTTCGAAAGTCATGAGCCGATCAATGACCCCGCCGGGAATGATCTCAATGATCCGGTTTACCACGGTATTTAAGAACTCGTGATCATGGGAGGTAAAAAGAATTACCTCCTGGAATTTGATCAGGCTGTTATTTAAGGACGTGATCGATTCCAGGTCAAGATGGTTAGTGGGCTCATCCAGAATCAGAACATTGGATTCGGAAAGCATCATTCTTGAGAGCATACAACGAACTTTTTCTCCACCGGAGAGCACGCTTATTTTTTTGAGTGCCTCTTCTCCGGAAAAGAGCATTCGGCCCAAAAAGGTCCGGGCAAAACTTTCGCCCTCTGTGGGAGGAACGAATTGCAGGAGCCACTGTATAAGATTCTGGTCGCCATTGAAATAATTGCCGTGTTCCTTGGGGAAATAGGAGTGTGTAATGGTGGTTCCCCATCGAAAAGTACCGCTGTCTGGTTTCATCTCTCCGGCCAAAATTTGAAAGAGGATGGTCTTGGCCAGGTTGTTTCCTCCCATAAAGGCGATTTTATCCCCATTGTTCACAGTAAAGCTCACGTTGTGTAATACCTTTTCACCATCAATGGTCTTGGTGAGTCCATCCACTTCAAGGATCACGTTACCACAGGGTCGTTCCGGCTTAAAGCAAATAAACGGGTATTTTCTTGACGACAACGGCATGTCCTCAATGGTTAGTTTCTCTAAAAGTTTTTTTCGGGAGGTGGCTTGTTTCGATTTGGAGGCATTGGAACTGAATCGCTGAATAAAGGCCTTCAGCTCATTGGCTCGGTCAGTGTTTTTTTTGTTTTCAGCCTGCTTTTGTTTCAGGTTCAGCTGGCTGGCCTGGTACCAAAAATCGTAATTTCCTATATATATCGAGATCTTATTGAAATCGATGTCTGCAATGTGGGTGCACACCTGGTTCATGAAGTGACGATCATGTGATACCACGATTACTGTGTTCTGGAACCGGTAGAGAAAATCTTCAAGCCATGCAATGGACTTGATGTCCAGGTTGTTGGTGGGTTCGTCCAGAAGCAGGACATCCGGATTTCCGAACAGGGCCTGGGCAAGGAGTACCCGCACTTTTTCCCCGCCCTCGAGTTCCTTCATCTTTTTCTGGTGCATCTCTTCGGTAATACCCAAACTTTTCAAGAGTACCGCTGCTTCAGGCTCTGCCTCATAACCGTTCATTTCTTCGAATTCGATCTCAAGCTCACCTGACTTGATACCGTCCTCTTCGGAAAAATCGGGTTTGGCATAAAGAGCGTCCCTTTCCATCATAATTTTGTGCAGTTTCTCATGACCCATGATCACAGTGTTTAAAACCGTATCCTCGTCAAAGGCAAAGTGGTCCTGTC
>CAZTYY010000176.1:0-2013 GCA_964617785.1 uncultured Desulfobacterales bacterium
TCGAACCAGGGACCGACCGGTTATGAGCCGGTGGCTCTGCCAGACTGAGCTATGGGCCCTTAAAAAAAACACAATTTTATTAATTAACTTTATATTCCTTTTTTGTCAATATGAACCTATGTCTCAATAAAATTTTTCAGTTTCTTGCTGCGTGTGGGATGCCTCAACTTGCGCAACGCCTTGGCTTCAATTTGCCTGATACGCTCCCTTGTCACCGAAAAATCAGATCCCACCTCTTCAAGTGTATGGTCTGCCTTTTCCCCAATTCCAAAACGCATTCTCAACACTTTTTCCTCACGGGGTGTCAATGTTGCCAAAATCTTTCGGGTCTGCTCTGCCAGATTCATGTTTATAGCCGCGTCAGCAGGCAGCATAAATTTTTTGTCTTCAATAAAATCCCCAAGATGGCTGTCTTCTTCTTCTCCGATGGGTGTTTCCAATGATATCGGTTCTCTTGCGATCTTTAAAACCCTGCGGACTTTGTCCAACGATATTTCCATCTTTGCGGCAATTTCCTCGGGTGACGGCTCACGCCCCAGCTCCTGAACCAGATACCTGGATGTTCGGATGAGCTTATTTATGGTCTCTATCATATGAACCGGTATTCGAATTGTTCTTGCCTGATCTGCTATCGCTCTAGTAATAGCCTGCCTTATCCACCATGTCGCGTATGTACTGAACTTGTATCCCCTTCTGTATTCAAATTTATCCACCGCCTTCATAAGGCCGATGTTACCTTCCTGGATCAGATCAAGAAACTGCAGTCCCCGATTTGAGTATTTTTTTGCAATACTGACAACCAGTCTCAGATTCGCCCTGACCAACTCTTTCTTTGCTAATTTTGCTCTGAAACGGCCGTCATTAACAAACGTCATAATCCGCTTCAGTGTTCTGCTGTTTGCTTTAATCGCCAGGGTCCTTCTTTTAATCTGATCTTGCCTTGCCTTGTATTGCGAAAATATATCCGCAAGCTTATTCTTTTTAAGGTCGCTTTTTTTGCCTGCCCATTTAATAAAATTAGTTTTGGTGGTCAGGTTGCTCCTGAACTCGGTCACAGGTGCATTCATCAATTCAGCCTGTTTGACGATTTCATTATTCATATCATCAAACCATTTGATCTCCCCTTTCAGCCTGTTCTCTATCCTGTCGATAGCACGACTCTCAAAACGCCAGTCTTTCAATAACTCAAAAATTTTTGCGTTTCTGCGTGCAATTGATCTTCTGGTCCTGCGCTGTTCCTCAGAGTCATAATCCAGTTCAAAAAGCTTCTCCCTAAAACCCCAATTTTCTCTATCAACCTCTTTAACGGAACGAATCATATCCAAGAATGTCTCTATCTTCTGAACCTCGTCAACATAGACGTCTCCCTCATCAATATCCCTCAAAACATTCTTTGGCCGTACATTGCCGATTTCTATATTATCTCCAAGGGCGAGAATGCTCTCAATTCCAAGCGCTGTTTCAAGCATCGATTTTAAAACTTCCTGTTCTCCTGCCTCGATTTTTTTAGCAATCTCTATTTCACCCTCGCGACTTAAAAGGGTAACCATTCCCATTTCACGAAGATACATCTTAACAGGATCTGTAACAGTTCCAAAGTCAGCCTCTGAAAAAGTGACCTTGGGCTTGGGCTTGTCCTTGCCAGCATCTTTTTTGGCCTTTGACAAAGACTTTTTCTTCTTTTCCTCCACCACGTTAACATCCAGCTCATCAAGCATCATCAATATATTATCTGTCTGCTCTGAAGATTTAAGCTCTTCAGGAATAGCTTCATAGATTTCCTCATAAGTAAGCTCGCCCTGCTTTTTACCTTTCTCAAGCAGAATCTTAATTGTCTCATTAATTAATTTTTTCGGCACTTTTACTTCTATTGCTTTATTGTCAGACACTTTATTTTTCTTTATTACCTTTTCCGGCGCTGCTTTTTTAGCTGCTGTTTTTTTAACAACCGTTTTTTTCGGCGCTGCTTTTTTAGCTGCTGTTTTTTTAACAACCGTTTTTTTCGGCGCTGCT
>CAZTYY010000176.1:2113-5635 GCA_964617785.1 uncultured Desulfobacterales bacterium
CTTTTTTAGCTGCTGTTTTTTTAACAACCGTTTTTTTCGGCGCTGCTTTTTTAGCAACCGTCTTTTTCGGCGCTGCTTTTTTTGATGTCTTTTGTTTTTCGGCTGACTTTTTTGGCATTAAGAATAGCCTCCTTTTAATGCAATATATTTTCTTTTACCAATCGCTGTCTTTTCCTCCAACAGTTTGCGAAGCATTTCCTGGTCATTTTTTTCTTCTGCGGCCTGAATCTCTATGTCCAACAAACGGTCATCACGAATAGAACTGCTGGACATGAACTGGTTCAAAAGGCTACGACATCCTTCATAGTCCCAGCGATATTCTTTGACGGAAAGGGAGACAATCAGACGCTGCTCTTCCCTGTCCTGCGTGATCATCCTCAAATCAAACGGCTTAGATGCGTCTGTATTCGTATTGTCAACAACCTTTTGGCCTATTGCTTTCAATGTTTCGCTCTTAAAACGATAAAGAACTTTGCGTTTTTTTATTTCACCCATAATATCGGGGTCGGGGAACTGAAGCATCATGACAAGGATGCTTTCTTCCATTCTGCTCCACTTCTGCTTCTCAGGGCCCTTTACATTCACCCCACCTGACTTCCGGCCAAGCTCTTCCCTAACTTTCTCAAGGATTGCAACTTCATCAACACCTATTTTTTCAGAAAGTTTCTTGATATATAAAGATCGCTTTACCTTATCATCAATCCGGGCAAGGTGAACCTTCATCTCTGAAATTACGTTCATTATCCCGTCTACTGAGAGGCCGTAATTTTTAACGGCAAAATCCGTTAAAAAATCCATGAGTCCCATGGCTTTGCCGGCTTCTTTCTTAAACGCTTCCGGCCCGAATTCGAATAAATATGAGTCTGGATCAAATCCCTGTGAAAGCACCAGAATATGTGGTTCAACATCATTATTTAAAATATGTACACACCTTGCCGCAGCTTTTAAGCCTGCTTCATCTGAATCATAAACAAGCGTTACTTTACGGGAATGCCCTTTAAGAATAAGGACTTGCTCCTGGGTAAGGGCTGTGCCAAGTGTCGCGACAACATTATTGATGCCATGCCTGCAAAGCGCCAGGAGGTCCATGTATCCCTCGACAATATATGCCATCCCTTCCTGCCTGCATCTTTGTTTTGTCATATGAAGGCCATAAAGAGAACGGCTTTTACTGTAAACAGGTGTTTCCGGACTGTTGAGGTATTTCGGCATCGAATCATCCATCACCCGACCTCCAAAACCTGTTACCCTTGCCCCTGCGTCACAAATCGGAAATATTATCCTGTTTCTGAAACGGTCATAAAAACCACCGCGTTGATTCGAAATGATCAAACCAGCTTTTTCAATCAACGATTCCGGAACTCTTTTCCCGGACAAATATCGTTTGAGACTTTCCCAGCCGGGAGGCGCATATCCCAGACTAAAATTATCAATAATCTCCCTTGTGATGCCTCTTTTTTCAAGATACCCCAGGGCCTTTTTTCCTGTTTCGTTATCAATAAGCTGACTGTGGAAGTAATCACGGGCGAGTTTGTTGATGGTAAAAAGCTTTTCTCTTTCGCTATATTCTTTTTTTCCGGAAACGGATGTTTGCCGGTCGGGAATTTCAATCCCGTATCTGGCTGCAAGTTTTCTAACAGTTTCTGTGAACGAGATCCCATCATTTTCCATTATAAAACTGATCACATCCCCACCCACACCGCACCCGAAGCAGTGATATATTTGTTTGTCCGCATCAACCGAAAACGAAGGCGTCTTTTCTGAATGGAACGGACAGAGACCCACATAATTTTTTCCAGCCTTCTTTAGCATCACTGATTCAGATACTATATCGACAATATCGGCAGCATTTTTAACATCAACCACCTTCTCTTCGGGAATAATTGCCAATTAATGAGGCCTCCGCTTGAAAAAGATAAAAAAAGAAATACAACAGGCGGGGTTTTTCGAAAACACCTTTACTTGAGTGAATACAGACTTAATTAAGCTATGATTAAACATAAAATCAATTATGTTCCTATGTTAAATCTCAGATTACGCTAATTTTGCTAAATATTTGATAGTATTTTAATATTGATCACCTGTCAAGATAAATAAACCTGAAATAACAATTTTTATTTTATTTACGAAGCCATCAATATTGCCTCTTTCAAATTCAGCGTACCTTCATACAGCGCTCTTCCGGTAATAACACCTGTAACCCCTGATTTTTCAAGTGGCAGAAGATTTTTTATATCATCAATTGTCGAAACACCTCCGGAAGCGACAATCGGAATCGATACTGACTCTGCAAGACGTTTTGTCTCATCAATGTTCGGACCCGTTTGCATTCCGTCACGATGAATATCTGTAAAATTGATTGCCACCACACCTGAATCCTCGAATTGTCTCGCCAGGTCGATGGCATCGACATCCGTTGTTTCCGTCCATCCTTCAATCGCAACAAGTCCGTTACGGGCATCTATCCCTACAACAATCCTGTTGGGAAACGTTCCGCAGGCTTCCCGGACAAAATCCAAATTTCTGACAGCCTCAGTACCGATGATGACCCTGTCAACTCCAAGATCAAGATACATGCCAATGGTTTTGATATCCCTGATCCCTCCCCCCACCTGGACCGGAACATCAATTTTTTCTACAATTTTTTTAATCTGCGATTGATTTTTCGGTGTCTTTTCAACAGCGCCGTCAAGGTCAACCAGGTGTATCATGCCGGCCCCGTCCTCTGCCCAGCGCTGGGCCATTGCCGCAGGATCGTCGGAAAAAATCGTTTCCGCATCCATTCGCCCCTGCAAAAGTCTTACGCATTTTCCATTTTTAATATCAATAGCTGGTATGATTATCATTTTTAAATATATCCCTTGCTTGACCTGACACCAACAATTCGTGCATCAAAAGAAACAGCCTTATCAAGAGTCCTTCCGAGTGCCTTGAAAACAGACTCTATAATATGGTGGCCGTTTCCTCCATATTTGACATTGATATGCAGATTCATCCCGGCTCGATTGGACAACGCCCGGAAAAATTCACCGGCAAGCTGGATATTAAAATCCCCTCCCTGATCTGCACGGCCGGGATAGTTATAGACAAGAAAAGGTCGATTGGACAAGTCAACCGTAACCTCGGTCAGTGTTTCATCCATCGGGGTAACGGTATGTCCGTATCGGTTGATACCTTTTCTGTCACCAAGGGCTTTGTTAAATGCATCACCCAGCACAATTCCCACATCCTCAACCGTATGGTGAAAATCAACATCCAGATCTCCTTTGGCATCGATTTTCAGGTCAAAAAATCCGTGAACTGAAAAAAGTGTCAGCATATGATCAAAAAAAGGAATGCCAGTGGAAATTTCACTTTTCCCTGACCCGTCAAGATTAAGCTTTGCGTATATTTCCGTTTCTTTTGTCTTGCGATCAACTTCTGCTATTCTTTTCATTTTTCCCAAACCTCAAATATCATGTTTGTACCTGAAAAACAGGTTGTTGCCGCTAAAAACAGGAACCCGTAATTTCTTGATGATCA
>CAZTYY010000177.1:0-5459 GCA_964617785.1 uncultured Desulfobacterales bacterium
TGGAATTCCGGGGACAGTATACTTATTTAAAATAGGGTCAGACCAAATGGGAAGGTGCTGAATATTGCATTTTATTCTCCACAAGGGAAAATGCAAAAAATGCGGCAAAGTACTAACCGCAAAAGTTCCAAAAGAGCATCGAACCGGATATGGCTCCAGGCTGAGTGCACTAATTGCTGAAATGAGCGGTATACAGGGTAATAGTCGTGATACGGTTTGTACTTTTTGTAAATCGGCACTCAATTTTTCGATTTCAAAAGGTGCTATTCAAAGAGTAGTTGACAGAGCATTGACGTCAAGTAGCCTGAATACCTAAAGGCGCATTGCTTGGTACTTGCAATGCCGAATGAATCTTAAATCTTATTGTTCAGGTCATAGTTACGCCTTTGTATAAACGCCGGGTGCAACACTTTTTATTTCACCCTGCTTCTTAAGGGCTTTTACCGCATTGTATATTTTATTTCTGTTGAAACCGGTCTTTTTTATCAACGTTGCCACATCAACGCCTTTCTTGGATCTTGAGATTGTTGTAAGGACTGTTTTGGATGCAGTTGTTGCTCCGGCTTTCTTTGTGGCGGTTTTCTTTGCAGTTGTTTTCTTTGCAGCAACTTTTTTCTTTGCCGCAGGCTTCTTTTTTGCAGGTGCTTTTTTTGTTGTTTTTTTCTTGGCAGGTTTTACTTCTTTTAGTATTCCATCAGTAATTTTGCTCAACTTTTTAATGAGCGCTTCAATCTCTTTTTTTACAGAATTTAGTTTTTTGTCAAGATCTAGTAACATTAGATTTTTCTCCTTTTTTGTAAGTTCAAAAAAAAATTATCGGCACTTGTTGTTAGTTCGGCATTCCAGTTTAAGCGTGTAGCTGTTAGAACTTTAATTTTATTAGAACACTATATTTAAATCACTATTATCAATTGCATATTGTGTCAAGACTTTAAACACGTTTTTTCTGCGAAAAGATTTGTCGATAACATAAACCCGCCCTTAGGATATCGGCATAAAGTCAACTCGTAGCAACACAGAGATTTAGTTTATATTATTCTATTGAAATACAATGATCTTTTGTTTATGTTCTGTTTTTAGTAAGTGATTTTACAAGTGCGCGACATATGGTGCATGCCGCTTAGGTTGACCGGCTTGTCGGTATTTGCGTTTAACTACATCCATGGAATTAAAAAATGACGGGAGACATTAAACGACTATCAAGAGAAACGATTTTTACTGTTTTTATCCTCTCCTTTTTTACAATCACGCTGGAGTTGATGCTTTCACGGATGTCAGCATTCTATCTGAATTATTCGAACGCCTTTCTTGCTATCCCGATCACTCTTTTCGGCTTGGCGATAGGCAGTCTTCATGTTCATAAAAGTAAAAAAGCGATCGAAGAATATGATATTACGAAGCAGTTGAAAGGTCTTGTGCTGGTTTCATTTATATCTTTTGTGCTGGTATTTCTTCTGTTCAGCCGTTTTATAGCAATCCTTCCCATCACTAATCAGAATATGATTGAATGGATAAATGTGGCCAAAACAGGGATATTTTCCGCACTCTTTATTTTTCCTTTCTATTTTATCGGAAAAATATTCACAATTCTATTTACAAGGAATCGGGATTTTATCGGGCGTCTATACGGAATTGATCTCACGGGAGCTGCACTCGGTTGTTTTTTTGCACCGATCTTTTTTCATTTTTTTGACCTTCCGCACTTGATTTCTTTCAGTCTTTTGACAATCAGTTTTTTTACTCTCTATGTCAGGCGGAAATATACAATAAGTACTGTTCTGAAGTTCCTGGCTCTAAACGGTGCGGTACTGGCAGCAATTATTTTTTTTGAAGGCAACTATGATCTCGGAAAAACAATTACTCGACTTGCCAAAAACGCAAGAGTTAAAGAAGTGGCACATAAATGGAATGAGTTTTCGCGGGTTTCGTTACTGCATATAAATGATAAGGGACGATCGTATTACAGGATTATTCATGACAATGCCGAAAGCAATGTAGGTGTCATACCTTACCGAATTTCAAAAAAGCGTTCGTATGAAAAAAGATCCAGGTCGATGGCCATACCGTTTATGTTTAAAAGAAAAACAGACAAAATCCTTGTGATGTTCGCAGGATGCGGAAAGCAAATGGTGGAGTTCAATGATTTTAGCGCTGGAAAAGCTAATATCACGGGGGTTGAGATAAACCCGTTGGTTAAAAAATTTGCACTTGAGGCGCCCGAACTTAGAGGCTTTCGCATGAAAGAATTTTATAACCGCCCAAATATAAATCTTGTTATTCAGGAGGGAAGATACTTCCTTGATAATGACCGGGAAAAATATGATTTCATCTACGTGGGTTCAGATGCAGCAACGGCGACTTTTAAAACCGGGCACAGTAGAAAATATCTGGATACATATGAGGCAATGAAAGTTTACATTGAGCATCTGGAAAAGGACGGCCTCCTTTTATTTCACTCCCAGCCCTCTGTCCATAAATTAGAGGCAGTAAAAAAACTTTTCTCAGAAAAAGGAATTAAAGACTTCCAGCAGTGCGTCATGGTTCTGAGCACACGCTGGGACCATGCCGATTTTCTGGTTGTATCCCTTAAGCCATTTTCTATTGCGGAACGTGAAACTATTATAAATAATTTTAAAAGGGATATTTATTATATGTCGGGATATGAAAGGAATAAACCTGAAGCAGAGAAGGTTATCTTCGGAAAATTACGTGACAAAAAAAGACTGGTTACCGATGATCGTCCATATATCCGCACCCTTGACTTTAATAATTACGACCTGTTCCCGTCACTTGGCAAATTACGTGATATTCTGTATTATCGCAGCTGGGTAAAGATAACCACGCTTGTCGTTGTTCTTGTTGTGCTGTTATTTATTGTATCTTCGTTTTATCTTACAAAAACCAATATGCCGCCAATGTATATAACAGCCTATCTTATTATCACCGGATTTTGTTATATGCTGATTGAAATTACTTTTATAGCCAGGATGGAACTGTTTTTGGGAAATCCGCTTTTGAGCATGTCACTGCTGCTCTGTATATTCCTGTTGTCAAACGGCTTGGGAAGCAGGTGGTTCGAAAAACTGCATGAGAAAACAAATATGGATTTTTTACCTCTTTTTGCAGCAGTTGTGATTGTGGCAACACTTTATGCTATGGAACCGGTTATCACCAGATTTATAGGATTTTCGCTTTTTGTTAAAATCCCGATGACAATAATAATGATAGCGCCTGTGGCCTTTTGTCTCGGGCTTTTCTACCCGTATGTGGTCACATGGCTTAATGAAAGAAACAAGGTAGAGGCTATTCCTATTACATACGGGTTGAGCGCCTTGTCCTCAGTAGCCGGCGCCACTTATGCGATGACAATGACCATAAATTTTGGTTATACTGCGATAATTTTTCAGGCTATAATCGGCTATATTGTTCTATTTCTGATCATAAAGAGTTTGGGCCGTTTTGCGTAACTTCCCAAAGAGACAAGGGCAAGGATATTTGGCATGAGCAACCAGGATGAAAGGCTTTTATCGAGAAGAGAGTTTATTAAAAGCGCTTCTGAGTCGTCGGCCTTTCTGTGTGTAGGCGGTATTGGTGCGGCATTGCCGGCAATGGGATGTGATGCTGTTAAAATTTGGCAGGATGCCGCGTATGACATTCTTATTAAAAATGGAACTGTTTATGATGGAACCCTATCGGAACCTTATATGGCTGATGTTGGTGTAAAGGGAGATAAAATCATTGCGATTGGAAACCTCGGCAGCAGCGGTTCAAAAGTTATCGATGCAAATGGTAGTATCGTCACACCAGGATTTATTGATGTTCATACCCACTGTGATCTCACATTCAAAAGAACAGGATTAAAACGCTATCTTGCATATGTGATTCCGAGTTGGAAAGGAAATTACAACTATCTTTACCAGGGCGTTACAACTGTGGTTACTGGAAACTGCGGTTATGGGTATGCTGATGCGAATGAATGGTTCGGCCTTGTAGATGCAGTAAATTTCGGCACAAATGTATTTCATCTTGCACCACATGGCGCAATCCGAAAAGAAGTATTCGGCAGAAAACAACCCGGCGAACTGAGCACGAAACAGCTTAAGGCCCTGAAAAGAAGGATTATAGAAGAAATGGAAAAAGGTGTCATCGGGTTCTCCACCGGCCTGGAATATACGCCGGGATGGCTTTCGACTACATCAGAACTGATCGAGCTTGCCCGTGTTGTTCGGAAGTATAACGGTATTTATACCACTCATGTCCGGGATGAGTCAGGAACAATATACTCCGATGGAAAAGTAGGTGTTCTGGAGGCTGTTAAGGAGGCAATAGAGGTCGGGAGGCAGGCGGAGATTCCAGTTGAAATATCTCATTTGAAAATCAGTTCGCCAATCCAAAATGTATCTGTTGACCAGCTTCTCAGCCTGATTGAACAGGCACGAATGGAAGGAATAAATGTTACTGCCGATCAATACCCATATGATGCAAGTTCCACAAAGCTATCTTTTTTATTGCCGAGTGACTTCGAATCCAGTAGCGGCGTAAAGAAAAAATTTAAAACCAGGGATGGAAGAATTTTGATTAAAAAAGCTATTTCAGCTGTTTTTACCCATCTTGGTCCTGAAAAAATATATATAACCTATTATCCGGAGATGGAATCATACGAAGGAAAGACGGTAAAGGAAATTGCCGAGACAGAAGGAAAGTCGCCGGAAGAATGCTATACAGACATGGTCTGTGAAGACAAATCGCCGGATGCCCTGTTTTTTTCTCAGGATATGGATGTGGTAAAAAAAATCATGCCCAAAGAATACATCATCACTGCATCAGATGGCTGGACGATTCCCAAGGGAATTACAACGCCTCACCCACGGGTTTACGGATGCTTTCCAAAAAAGCTTAGAAAATTTGTTCTAAATGAAAAATCAGATGAAAAACCAGATGGAAAAATCATGACGCTTTCCGCAGCCCTTCGATCCATGACCGGTCTGCCCGCGGAAAAATTTAACCTGAAAGGAAGAGGGAAGATAGCAACCAATTATTATGCGGATATTGCAATTGTTGATCTTCACACCCTTACTGATCGGGCCACATACGCCAAGCCCCATCAATATGCTAAAGGTATCACCCATCTGCTGGTTAACGGTAAATTGGCAATTGAAAATGGAAAGGCAACAGGCAGCAGAAACGGCAGGGCGTTGAGAAGAAGTTAAAAAAGTGAGCAGGGGAGTATCCCTGCTCACTGGTTCAATCAGATGATGTTTAATTCAAGTTGTCATCCACATCCGCTGTCATCATCGTCATCATCGTCATCGTCATCATCATCATCGTCATCATCGTCGTCGTCATCGTCGTCATCGTCACCAGTTCCCATCGGTGGAATACCATTAGCAACCAATGTATCGTAAGTCAGCTCAGCCATAATAGAAGATCCTGCTGCGCTTGGATGAAGGCCGTCAGAC
>CAZTYY010000178.1:0-5419 GCA_964617785.1 uncultured Desulfobacterales bacterium
TGGGGATAAACCGGGTGATTAAAATTCTGCCAGAATAGATTGATATTGTTTTTATTAAAAAGATCTTCATCTATATAATCTTTTGCACCCACCCCCGAGAGATAGCCATCACCACCTACCGATTGAACAAGTTTAACAAGGCGTTCCGTGCCACTATCTATTATATCTATAGAAGATGAAAAGATAACGGGCGTATCGATAGAGAGCAGCTCTGAGCAGTGCCTGAGCAGTGCGGTATTGAGTTCTGCTAATTTTTGATAGCCTGTTGAGAAGATGTCTGATAGTTCGTTATAAATCTTATCAAAATTTGGCACTTTTGCATACGCCGACCGAAGTAGATTCAGATGATTTTTCTGCCATGGGGTGCTATAATCAATTTCAACCTCGTTGATTTTTTGTGAATAACGCCCCTTCTTTTTCACCGGAACCGTCAACCATTTTACACCGTCGGGGGTCATTATTTTATCCCTGTGATGCCACCCCCTACGAATAAACTGGACATCATCCAAAATGATGAACAGGTCGCTCCGCTTCCATCGGTCAAAGAAACCGAGCCACGGAAGAAAATCGGGCTGATGAATCGTTACAAGCATTGGGCACACATCTTAAATAAGATAGCGGACAACCTCAAAGAGTTCCGCATGGGTGACGCCTATTTTCTGGCCATCGTTTTTATGCATTTTACAAAAAAAGTCGAGCCACTCATATCTGACTCGCTCAAGTTCTGATTTATGAGCCTTGATCACTTCGATCTTTTTATCCATAACATCCGATATATCTGAGTAGAAATTTCCCTTAAACTGCTGTTCTGTGTCATAAAAGTTGCTGCGGTACATGAGGAATCTTGGCACATGCCGACCAGCCATAAGCGTGCTTTTGGCAGCATATTGATGATCGCGGTGAATGTCGTACACCCAATGACTGTAAATGATATCGATCTCTAGCTTCTCAATATGATTTAAAAGTTTTTTCCCGAGAAAATCATCAAATGGCACCATAAACGTTTTATAGTCCAGACAGATCAAGTCCGCGCCAATGATTTTTGCGGCTGTTTCCCCTTCCTGTTTTGCGACCTCTGCTGTTCTGATCTCATTACCCTCAGGATTTTTGTAAGATGAATCTGTAAGGACCAGCATCGTTACCTCGTCACCGTTTTTTACATGGTTTATCAAGGTTCCACTGCAGCCAAGTTCTAGATCATCATAGTGGGCTCCGACTCCGAGAACATTCATGACAACGCCTCCATACGGTCTTCATAGGAAAGAATGCTTTGGGTGATATAGTCGATGTCTTTGTTTTCCAAGGATGGAAAAAGAGGGAGAGTGACCTCCCTTTTTGCTACCTGCTCAGTCATGGGGAGACTATGGTTGTTTCCCCATCTGTTTTTAAAATAGGAAAATTTATGAGTAGGTGGATAGTGGATACTGCTTTGAATTCCGCATTTCTTCAAATAGGTCATAAAACGATGTCGATCGATTCCGGTATTGAGCAGGATTGGAAAAATATGATCAACTGAAGTTTCATCCGGAGCTTCATGCAGACCGTTAAACGGGATTGTGAGCATGGGGGAATCAATAAGTCGGTCAATATATCGTTGTTTCAGTTCATGCCGTCTCCTGTTGTTAGCCGGCAGTTTTTCAAGCTGGGCAATACCAATGGCAGATCGTATTTCATCGATTCGATAGTTGAACCCTTGTTTCAGCACATCATAGGAAAAGGCATGCCCCTTATGGCGATCAAGGGTTACCGTTGTCATTCCATGGGATCTCATCATACGAACCTTTTTGGCGATCAGATCGTTATCCGTTGTGAGCATGCCGCCTTCACCGGTGGTCATGTTCTTGTTGGAAAAAAAGCTGAAGCAGCCAATATCACCGATAGTACCGCATTTCCGGCCTTTATAATCAGCGCCGGGTGCATGGGCGCAATCTTCTATAATGGAAAGATGATGGGTATCCGCAATCTGTTTTATGGCATCCATGTCACACGGAAAGCCTGCATAGTGCATGACCTGTATAGCTTTTGTTTTGGCTGTAATTTTTAATTCAATCTCTTTGGGAGAGATGCAGAAGTTGTCCATGCCGGTGATATCAGCGAAGATCGGTATGGCATCTGCATATAGAATGCTGTTGGCTCCAGCCACAAATGTGAGGCTCGGGCATATAACTTCGTCTCCGGATCCAATTTCAAGGGAGAGGTTAGCAAGATGGAGGGCCGCAGTACAGCTCGAGACGGCAACGGCATGTTTTGAGCCGATGAAGTCAGCAAATTTTTGTTCAAAGCGTTTTGTTACTTCCCCCATAGTAAGCCAGCCTGAGTGAAGAACTTCTTGGACAGCTTTTTTCTCAGCATTATTAAAGAATATGTCAAACAGCGGTATTTTCCACATAGGAATATTCCTTTTTTCCTTGAGGTAAAAAGAATTCTTCTCTTTTTTCAAATTCTTGTTGAGCGATAGCATAATCTTCCTGTCTCCCGATATCCATCCAGAATTCATTGCAGGGATATCCAACCACCTTTTCGTCGTTTTCCAGCAAACGGAGAACAAGACTGGGAAAATCGAGATATTTGCCGAATTCTATGTAGTTTAAAACTTCCGGCTCATATACGTATATTCCCATGCTGACCGGATATATTTTTTCAGGTTTTTCCACATAACCGGTCAGTATTCCTTCGCTGCTTGTCTCGAGTACACCGAGGTCTATTTTTACATGTTTCATATGCATGCCTATGGTGAGAATGCCTCCCTTCTCCTTGTGATAATCGACCAATTTTGAATAATCTAACGAGGTAAGAATATCTCCATTCATAACGATAAATGTTTCATCAAGATTCGGAACCATACTAATAGAACCGGCTGTTCCTGTTGGGTTTTTTTCCCGGACATAGCTGATCGAAACATCAGAGTGATTCCCGTTGGTCGTATTAAAGTATGCTTCTATTAACTCGGCCAGATATCCGAGGGTAAGCACAATATCTTTTATGCCATAGAGTGCGAGTTGGCTGATAATGATGTCAAGAATTGGTCGATGCCCGAGCGGGACTAAAGGTTTTGGGAAAACAGTCGTGTAAGGTGCAAGCCTTGTTCCTTTGCCGCCTGATAGTATAACCGCTTTCATATCACATAGCCTCCTATTTGATATTTCGAAAGATTGTTTGAGATCCAGTTGATTGTTCTTTTCAAACCTGTTTCAATGGAAACCTTGGGCTTCCACATAAAAGTTTCATGAGCTAACGAGCTGTCTGCACAAAGTCTTTCAACTTCACTTTTTTCAGGTCTGAAACGGTTTTTGTCTTCATTGATTGCAATATCTTTTCCTGTTAGTTTCAGTATTTTTTCAGCGAGTTGTTTGACTGATATTTCGGAACTGGATCCTATGTTGAAAACATTTCCAGCTGTTTTGTCGGATTCGGCGATTTTAATAAAGGCTTCAACAGTGTCTTTAATATAGGTATAGTTTCTAGTGGGTTTAGTATTTCCGATGCTGATCGTATTTTGAGTTAATGCCTGGATTATAATTGTCGGTATAATCGCTCTGGCAGATTGCCGGGGCCCGTATATGTTAAAGGGCCTGATGGTGGCTGCCGGCAATCCATAAGAGTTGTAAAAGCTTTCTACAAGTTTGTCGGCGCCGATTTTGCTTGCTGAGTAAGGAGACTGCCCTTGCAGGGGATGGGTTTCATTAATCGGCACGTATTGGGCTGTTCCATATACTTCACTTGTCGATGTATGAACCAGCTTTTTAATTCCAAGGTCCCTTGCAGCAATGAGAACATTTAATGTGCCAAGAATGTTGGTTTCAGCGACTTCGTTTGGATGAACATAGGAATAAGGAATGGCAATTAGTGCCCCGAGATGAAATACAGCATCAATACCTTGCATGGATTTAAGAATTGCGTCGGGGTCCCGTAAGTCTCCTGTGACTATTTCAATGTCCTTTTTTTTTTCATCGTCAAGATCGGAAAGAAGTCCACAGTCGTTTCGTGAATTGTACCTGATGAAGCATCGAACACTGCATCCATGTTCTATAAGTTGTTCTGCAAGATGGCTTCCGACAAAGCCCCCGGCCCCTGTAACCAGTACCTTTTTATTTTTTAAATCCATATTTATCAGTCTCAATTGTTTATAAGGGTTTTTGCCAGTTTTTCTTTTGGTAACCAATCGTCATTGGAGTCGCTTGTGTAAGTAAATCCATTGGCCACTTTTTTTGCATTCTGATACAGTTTGATTTTTTCCACAGAATAGTTTTGCAATATTATATACATGCCATTGCCTCTTATGGTATTTCGACCTTCTTCTTCAGTGATAAGGACTTCATGCAGTTTTTCTTTAGGCTTTAGTCTGGTTTCTTCATTTTCAATGTTTCTTCCCAGCGTTTTTGCAATATCGACAAGTTTTATACTCGGTACTAATGGAACAAATATTTCGCCGCCATGCATCTGCTCAAATGCTTTTACAATATATTCAACAGCATCTACAGGCTTAATCCAAAATTGTGTCATCCGCTGATCACTGATTATAGGTTCTGAGTCATATGTTGAAGTGTGAGAAAAAAGATCATTACTATCACTATATATACTTGCATACCGGATGCAGGAAAATTTTGTCCCCCTTACTTTGGAATAAGAATTCCCTTGAATGAAAAGTTTTTCGGCGCATAGCTTTGTTGAGCCGTAAAGGTCTAGTGGATTTACAGCCTTGACGGTACTTAAGGCGATTACTTTTTTGACACCTGCATCAATCGCAGCATCAATGACGTTCTGCGCACCGTGGATATTGGTTTTTACAGCCTCAAAAGGGTTGTAGTCACATGAGAATGTTTGCTTCAAAGCTGCTGCGTGAATTACGAGGTCGCAACCTTCCATTGCTCTTCGCAGTCGATCCGCTTCGCGAACATCCCCGATAAAATATCTCAAGTATTTGTTGCCCAATTCCTTACACATTCCACGATGCTTTAGCTCATCGCGGCTGAAGATTCGGATAACTTGTGGTTTATATTTTTCTAGCATTGTTTTGCAGAAATGCCTTCCCCAAAATCCACTTCCGCCGGTTATTAAAATTTTCTGATTCTGCCAGTCGGTTTTCCCTGTTTCCGGATTTCCATTTCTTAAAACAACTTTTGCTCTGGCAACACTTTTCTTGTTTTTATGGAGCAGATCTTTGATTCTCAAAAGGGCGTCAATATCTTCTTCAGAGTATCGTCTTTGTCCGCCATTGGTCTTTTCCGGTTTTATAAATTCTGAAAATTCCTTTTGCCAGTAGCGGACAGTCGATACAGGAACCTCAATTCTGTTGCTTACCTCCTGAATCCGATACATCATGCCCTGTTCCTTTTTTGCTGCTGTTTTTGTGGGGAATAATTGTTGTTGCTTGTCTATTTCATCGGTAAATTAATCAAAAAAGTTTAATTTAACTTTT
>CAZTYY010000179.1:0-5250 GCA_964617785.1 uncultured Desulfobacterales bacterium
ATTAAACAATTATCAGTCAGACAGGCTGACAAACATCGAACAACCTAAAAAACCTGAACAATCTGAAAACAGCACAACAAAAGAGGCATATGAAGTAGAGCTTTCAGAAGAAGCACAGGAGCAGCGCGAATTCACTGAAGCCAGAAGAGAGACGGCTCGCCTCGAAGAAGCTCAAAACAGCACTTATAATGCATCAGCAAAAATCGGGGGATAACGAATAATTTAAACTTTTTAATAACCATTTTTAATAACTTAATAATATGCAAAAAATAGCCGAAATAAACAGCTATGCAGCGACAACGAGTGCAAATTCATCTTTGCTAACTGAGAATAAAAATATTCCTGAAAACAACAGCTCTGAAAAGCCTTCCGCCTCAGCATATACTGTTGAAATTTCAGACAAAGGAAGACAGCAGTCCAAAATAGATTTCAGTATTGATCAAAATCGTGCAATAGTTGAGCTTAAACGTAAACAGAGTCAACGTTCACTGGAATTCGAAAGCGCAGAACGGGTAAGAGAACAGGCGTTTAAACAGAATCAAAAACAGGATGAGTTATATTTTAAAAGAAAAAAGCAGCAACAAGCAGTTGAATTTAATCAAAAGTTAAAACAGGAAGCGTCTGCTTTTGAACAAAAACAACTGCAGGCCGCTGTCAGGTTCTCTTCGAAGAAGTTTTCAGTATCGGAGGCAGGGGGTTAATTTTTCATAACTCGTTTTTTTGGAGGCGCCATGAGTCTTAAAATACATTCCAATCCAATAGATTCCTGGGCAGGTCGTCAACTAAAGGACAGTCAACAGGCCCTACATTCTTCCCTGGAAAAAATAGCAACCGGGAAAAAGATAAACAAAGCTGCTGATGACGCCTCGGGGATGATTATTGCCGACAGTCTTGGAAGCCAGGCCCGTGGAATGGGCCAGGCGATCAGAAATGCAAATGATGCTGTCTCTATGGCCCAGATAGCAGATGGCGCACTTCAAGAGTCATCCGGTATTATCCAAACTATTCGAACAAAGGCCATACAGGCATCACAGGACAGTCTAGGTGCAGAGTCGAGGCAAGCGATTCAGTCAGACATTGACAAACTACTTGGACAGCTCGATATGATCGCAAAAACAACGTCCTTCAATGGCCAGAATCTTTTATCAGGAGGTTTTACAGACAAGGCTTTTCAGGTAGGCGCCAACCCTAATGAAACCACATCCCTATCCATTGGTTCTGTTGAATCGAATCAGCTTGGTGATAATGAGCACGGCAGACTGTCTGATATAAATGTTCTGACACAGGAAGGAGCCGAGGCCGCCATTGAAATTTCAGATGCGGCTCTGGATGATGTTAGCCAAATCCGCTCTGAGATAGGATCTATACAGAATCAGCTTGCCTCATCAATTCGCAACCTTTCTTCCTCTCAAATCAACGTATTGAGTGCAGAGTCGACAATCAGGGATGTTGACCTTGCCGAGGAATCCATGATACTGTCCAAAATGAAACTGCTGATACGTGTCCAATCTTTTGCTCTGGCCCAGGCCAAAACCAGCGGTGAGAATGTGATGCAACTTTTTAAAAGCCATCAATTATAGATTATGGATACTGAACTTCAGGATGAGTATGTTAAAATAATTGTGCTTGATAGCGCAATCGAAGCCCAGCTTGTCGAATCGATTTTATCTGAACAGGAAATACCTTATCGTTTGAGATCTTTTCATGATACTGCCTATGATGGTCTGTTCCAAGTCCAAAAAGGATGGGGTGAAATATTCGCGCCCACATCATTCAAGGAGGAAATTATAGAAATTATTGATAATATCAGGTCAGATTCCCATGAAACATAACTGCCGCCCATTGTGAATTAAAAATCGTTTGCTGCGGCATGAAAAATTTTCATGCCACGGCAATTTGTTCCCTTTCCGCATATTGCAAATTAAGAAAATTCTAAAACATAAATTTAAAAACCCTAAAAATTAAATTTATGAAATCTTAGAAAAAACAAGCTGTTACTTCTTGTTTCTTTCCTTCACTTTTTTATAATTCAAATTTGTTTAGAGTTTATAGTTTGGCATGCTTTTAGCTAAGTATATTTCCGGCAGCATCTTGCCTGGCTTTTCAATTTGAATCCCTAAAAGGAGGAACATGCAGGAAACAGAAAAACATCATGGATTTTCGGATGAATTATCAAGGGGCCTGTCTGTTCATGCTGCGCAGGACATTTTTTACCATATAAGAAAACCGGAAAAAGTTCACTGGTCAATCGCCTGGTCCGACCTAATGATGACAATGTTTATACTGTTCCTGGTGCTTTATATCTATCATTCCGCAAAACGTGATTTTACATTTGGGAAGGGAGAAGCCGCTGTGCCGGTTCCGGAAATTACGGAAAGAGTTTCCAAATCTGAAATATTGGATGTGGTCCAGCACACGATTAAAGCTGAATCATTTAAAACTGTTTCCGAAATCGATCTTGTTGAAGAACAAACCGTCAGGATTATTCTCCCGGCTGATCTGCTTTTTGATGTTGGCAAGTCCGACTTGAAAACTGATGCCGTTGACTCACTCATTGAAGTTGCGGAACTGATCAAAAAAACCCCATATATGGTCAATGTTGTGGGGCACACGGATAATGTCTCGATTCATTCCGAGCAGTTTGCAACAAACTGGGAGCTGTCAGCCTTACGGGCATGCGTGGTTGCCAGGTTTTTAATTGAAAAAATGAAAATTCCGATTTTTCGTTTCTATATTACAGGACACTCCTACAACCAGCCTGTAAAACCGAATAACTCCATTAGAAACCGTGCTGAAAACCGTCGTGTAGAAATAATTATCACAAAAGAAAAACCAAAAATAGACCATGAATGGCTGACGGAATATTATAAGGATAATCTATGATACGTATACTCAAAAAACCGAACTTCTATTTTTATTTTTCAGCCAAAAAGAAACTGGCTGACTTTTCATCATGGATCAGAAATCATAAAAATATTGTCGGACTGTTTCTTTTTTCTTTACTCTTCCTCTCAGGGTTTGTCATTCACAACAACTTCGACCTTTTCTTTAACATTTCCGGTATAATCATTGTGATTGGCGGAACAGCCGGTGCCACACTGATCAGCTTTCGTATTGAACGTCTTGTCATTGTCTACCGTGTCCTTATAGGGTCTTACCGCAAGCAGGTTAAAGATATCGATAAGATAATTGAAATGCTGGTGGATCTGTCCGTAAAAAACAAGCTTAAGGGACTTCTCTCTCTTCAAGAAGATGAAGAAGAAGCCACAATACTTTTTCTAAGGAGAGGTCTTGGTTTTCTGGTTGACAATTATCCCCTTGATCAGATTAAGGAGTTATTAAATATCGAGATGTATTTTTTTAGAATGCGAAGAGAAGAAACTGAGAGGATCTTAAGGACCATTGCCGAAATGTGCCCGTCATTCGGCCTTGTGGGCAGCGTTGTCGGCCTCATCGCCATGCTGGCTGGCGTGGGAGACACTTCAGTAATTCTTGCAACCGTTCCCATAGCTTTAACATCTACTCTGTACGGCGTTATACTTGCCAACTTTTTCTTTCTTCCTTTTGCCGCGAACATCAGAGAAAGAACCGACCGCGAACTGCTTTTGCAGAAAATAATCACAGACGGACTGATTGCCATCGGCAGTGATCTGCACCCTAGGGTTCTTGAAAAAAAGCTTAAATCTTTCCTGACTCCTTCTTCACGTACCGGGAAACTGGTATCCTACAAAAGAATACAGGAAAAATTCGGCTTAAAACAGGAAGAGGTATAAAGCTGTGAAAAAATATGCTTATAATCTGCGGTTATTCATTCTTTTTATTTTGACTGTACTGACAATTGCTTTACCCACAGGTTGTGAAGAAGATACAGCCCCGGACAAACCAGGTGAAGTGCCGGTGGAAGGCGTTACAAAACTTGAAGCAATAATCGGTCCGGCTGGAGGAACCGTTGGGATAACGGATATTGAGAGCCTTATATACCGTGCCGGGGTCTATGTCCAACCGGATGCGCTGTCAGAAGAAATACCCATATCAATTAGTTTTGTTGAAAATCATGAGAGCTGGAATTCTGAAATTGCCATGGCAGGAGAGGTTATCAGTTTTGAGCCTGACGGCATAATGTTTGACAAGCCTGTTGAGCTCTTCCTGCCTTATAAAGATGAAGACAATGACGGTTTTGTTGACGGTACCGGCGTATCAGAAGAAAATGTAAGAGTCATGTTCTTTAATCCGGAAACCAATCTGTGGAAAGATGTGCCGATCAAAGATATCAACCCTGAAAACAACACTGTCAGCATTGAAACAGAGCATTTCAGTGTATACACAGCGGTCAGTTATCTGACCAAGGCATGCCAGGAATATGAAGGCCTCACATGCGGGCCCTATTATTTCACTTTATATTACGATTTCAGGCATGGGACTGATAGTTTCAGGGCATCAGTATCAGACGTAGGTGTTGACCTCAATGCACACAATGCAAGTATTACAGATGAGTCAAATGCTGTGCTGGAAGACGAAGGGTTTAAGGATCTTTTTAATACGGTTATTGATGCAACAAGCTGGACATGGACCTGGCAAATTGATTCTCAAATGACATTTCTCACCAGAAGCCTTGAGCTTGAAGACGATGAGGTGGAAGTGGAAATTTTGGCAACCGCGCCAACTTTTTTTGAATTTACCTGGAATTTTGATTATACTCAAATGTCGCCTGGTGAAATGCTCGTTGTCAAATTTTCAGGCGCAACAGACAGTTTGTGCCAACTGCTTGACAGGTCGCCTGTGGCGCCTCAAAACATCACAGCCGATAATATAACCGACAACAGCATCACGATATCGTGGGATGAAATTGTCTACCTGTACGACGACTTCACCTACAACCTTTATTTAAGCGATGACGGGGGAAGCACTTTTTCGCTCCTGTCAAACATCAGCGACACCTCGTATAATGTCAGCGGCCTTGATTCCGGCACAACATACTTCCTCAAAGTCACCACTGCATATGACAGTGGTATGGAGTCAGCTGACAGCCAAACCGTATCAGCCGCTACCCTGTAAAGAATTCCGGGGGAATTCCGGGGACAGTATATCTAATTCTTGCAATAAGGATACAGACTGTCTTACTATTATTCCATGAAAAGAAATAGATATACTGTCCCCGGAATTCTATATACTTGCCGAATCATTTAATAAATCGGATGAAGGAACCGACATCAACGTAACCATTGCCTTTGACACCAGCTTTTCGTCACC
>CAZTYY010000180.1:0-5196 GCA_964617785.1 uncultured Desulfobacterales bacterium
TTGCAGATACTGTGAAAAGTAGAATCCGGGCCCTGCAGGCGGACCGCCATCCAGAAAACTCGTAAATCCCAAATTAACCGCTGGCAAGTCATATGCTTGCAGAGGTGATACGCTCACGAACACCAGTAAAAAAAAGCCGACAAAAATCAGATTAAATCGTTTCATCAAAGGTCCTCCTTTGTTAATTGCAATGCAATTTGCTAAACCGTCTCAAGTCCATTCCGACAAGCTCGCTTTCCAAGTGTCTTTTTATATTCAAAATACAATTGTGTGTCAAGGCATTGACATCCTGTTTAAATTAATCTGTTTAAATTAATCTTGACAGTCTCATTTATGCAGTGTTAAATAAACAGTTTTTTAATTATAGAGTACCATTATACTTAATCCTTGCTCCGGTTTTTGCTGTCCGGGGCTTTAAATCCAGAAGGAGGCTTTATGAGAAGATATGAAACCATCTTTATTTCCGATCCCGATCTCTCCGAAACAGAACGCGGTCAAGTCTTTGAAAAAACAAAAAATCTGATTTCAGACTATAACGGCATCCTGGTTGTTTTTGACGAATGGGGAATAAAAAAATTTACCTATGACATCAAGAAAAAAAGCCGCGGCTATTATGTTCTAATCAATTACGGTGGTGACGGTAATCTTGTGGCTGAAATGGAGCGGTCTTTTCGAATCGATGACCGTGTTTTAAAATTCATGACCATCGTTCTTGACAAAGAAGTTGATCCGGAAGCGATGCAACTGGAACTTTCCAAAGCAGAAGAGGCGGCTGCGGAAGAACAGGCTAAAGCTGAAAAGGCTAAAGCTGAAAAGGCTGCGGAAGAGCAGACAAAAGTTGAAGCTTCTGAAGTTGCAGATACCGTCGATTCATCTGAAATCGAACCAGACGAAGAAGAAGGCGAAAAAGAAGAAACTCCAACCAAAACAATCGAAGAGGAATAAAAATGGCCTACAGAAGAGATACCACGCCCGCTATTTCAGCAAAAAAAAATTTTTATCACCGCAGAAAAGTTTGTCGTTTCTGTGCTGACACCAGCCTTGAGATCAATTATAAAGATCCGAGGAATTTAAAATTTTTTGTAACCGAAAGAGGCAAAATTATCCCGAGGAGAATATCAGGAACTTGTGCAAAGCATCAACGTTCACTGACTGTGGCGATAAAGCGAGCCCGAACCATCGCTTTTCTTCCATATGTCGGAACAATTAATAGATAGCTGCACCGAACAGGTCCAAAGGAGAAAATGGGCGTGCCTCAGTCTGAGCAAAGAGACGCATCAAGAGATATCATCAGCGGAATAGCGGTGACATGCCTGATATTCGGCATATCAGGCTACCTGCCTGTTATCGGCTTTTTCTGCGCCGTACTGCTGCCCCTGCCGATCCTGTTTTACCGCTCAAAAATCGGACGGCAAAAAGCAATGATTATAGCAATTGTGACCATGTTCATCATGGGCGTCGGTTTTGGAGGCATATCACCGGATATTCTGTTTTTTTTCGGTCTTCTCCTGTTAGGTTTTGTCCTGGGTGAATGCTTTGAACTTAACCTGTCAATAGAAAAAACAATCTTGTATTCTGCAGGGTCGATTCTTGCTGCAGTCGGTTTTTGCCTGTTCTTTTACAGTAATACATCGCATGGCGGAATTGTCAGCCTGTTGTCGGAATATGTTGGAAACAACCTAAAACTGACGCTTGCCCTTTACGAGGACATGGGGATGCCTGAAGAGAATATTCTTCTTATCTCAAACTCCCTGGACACTATCGGATATGTGCTGGTTCGCATTATTCCGGCCATGGCTGCGGCTATAACCATTTTTGTAGCATGGACAAGCATTCTGCTGGCAGGCCCGATAATGAAAAGTAAGCATCTGTTTTATCCGGATTTTGGTTCACTTAAACGCTGGAAGGCGCCGGAACCGATCGTATGGTTTGTTATAGGGTCCGGCCTGGCACTTATTTTTCCTTTTCGGGTGTTAAAAATTATGGGCCTTAACTGCTTGATTGTGTTAATGACCATCTATTTTTTTCAGGGTATCGCGATTGTATCATTCTATTTTGAAAAAAAACGTTTTCCAAGGCTGTTGAAGATATTCATTTACAGCATTATCGCGATGCAGCAAATAATGCTTCTTTTGGTGGTAGGATTGGGTTTTTTCGATATGTGGCTGAATTTTAGAAAGCTCGACATTAATAACAACAGCTGATAGAAAACGCATTGAATGTGATAATAAATTTTATTTTTTCATAAGCGGAGGTTTGACCAATGAAATTGATATTGAAAGAAACAATAGAAACCCTGGGAATCATCGGTTCCGAAGTTGAAGTCGCGAACGGCTATGCCCGAAACTACCTTCTTCCGCAGGGGAAAGCCATACTCGACACGCCCCAGAATCGGAAATCCCTGGAACAGGAAAAAACCAAGTTTGATCTTCAGATTGCAAAAGAGAAAAAAATAGCAGAAGAAATGGCTAAAAAGCTTCAAGGCGTATCTTGCACCATTGCCGCCAAAGTCGGTGAAGAAGATCGTCTCTATGGTTCCGTCACGATCCATGACATCATTGAGGCACTGTCAAAACAAAACATTGAAGTTGAAAAACGCATGATCCTTCTAACGGAGCCGATCAAAGAACTCGGAACATACAATGTTCCGATACGTGTTTATAAAGAGGTTGAACCGGAAATTACAGTAAATGTAGTTGCAGAATAATAAACCTGGTAAATTCCAGATGGCACTTTCAAATTCAGCCTTAAAGAAATTACGGCAGATTGTCGGCAAAGAACACTGTACTATCGAAAAAGAAGAGCTCGTCTGCCACTCCTACGATGCCACCGGCAAAATGTATCTTCCTGATGCAGTTGTATTCCCGGAAAACAGCGATGATATTTCAGCCATCCTGAAACTTGCAAACAAGGAGCGGTTTTTTGTGATTCCGCGTGGAGCCGGCTCCGGAATGACGGGCGGCTCTCTTCCCGTTCAGGGCGGCATCGTCATTGTTATGAAACGGCTTAACCGTATTCTTGAAATTGACAGGGATAATTTCATCGCCCGGGTTCAACCCGGAGTTGTTACAGGGCATTTCCATAAAGCTGTTGAAAAAGAGTCTCTTTTTTATCCGCCTGATCCGGCAAGTTCCGATTTTTCCACTTTAGGCGGCAACATAGCAGAATGTGCCGGCGGGCCCCGCGCAGTAAAATATGGTGTTACGAGGGATTATGTGCTCGGCCTTGGAGTTGTATTGCCCACAGGCGATATCATCAAAACAGGCGTTAAAACTGTAAAAGGCGTCGTCGGGTACGATCTGACAAGACTTTTGGTAGGTTCGGAAGGGACATTGGGTATTATTACCGATATGATCCTGCGCCTGATTCCACTCCCGGAGTCCATCAGTACGATTGCAGTCGTTTTTGATCAGATGGAGGTGGCCGCGCAAACAGTTTCAGAAATAATAAGGCGTGGGATCATCCCGAGAACAATCGAATATATGGATAATGCTTCGATCAGATGCACGGAAAGCTACCTTAAAATCGGTTTGCCTGTTGATGCCGGCGCCATGCTGCTCATTGAAGTGGATGGTAAGGAAAACGAAACAGCCACAGAAATAGAAGTGTTAAAATCCCTGTGCATGCATAAAGGCGCCCGTGATGTTAAAATGGCGGAAACCAATGCGGAGAGGGATGATCTTTGGAAGGCGAGAAAAGCGATTTCTCCTGCACTTTACAAATACGCGCCCGATAAGATCAATGAAGATATTGTCGTTCCCAGGAGTAAAATTCCCGACATGGTCAGAAAAATTGCCGAGTTAAGAGAGCGATCAGGCCTTACCATGGCGAGTTTTGGTCATGCGGGTGACGGAAATATTCACTTTAATGTTATGTTCGACAAAAGGAACAGGGACGAATTTCAAAAGGCTGAAGCGGCTGTTGAGGAGGTTTTCGAATACACCCTTAAACTTGGCGGAACAATTTCCGGAGAACATGGGATCGGCATAACAAAATCGTCTTATATAAAAAAAGAAATCGGGGAGACGGAACTCTTCCTGATGAAACAGATAAAAAAAGTTTTTGACCCGAATGGCATTCTGAACCCCGGGAAGCTATTTCCCGCCGAGTGAAACCAGCCGAATAAAATCAGTATTGTCGTCAGTTTTATTGAAGCCTGCCAATAATACCCTCGTCGTAAGAGAGAATATCTTCAAGGATTTCCATGCGGGCATTATTTTCAAATTCGATTGCACATCGAAGGCTCAGTATACAAAACTTTCTGCATACGGTGTCTTCAATATTAAAACTACCGAAACATCCCAGATAATTTTTAGTAATATTTTTTTTCTTTGAAAATTTATTCATATTCTATTCTAACTCCAGCAATGAAATCATTTGTGGGTGAATATATCCGTTTGTCGCGAGAATTTCATCTTTGTCGATTGAAAATGGATTGTTTGAAAAATCGGTTATAGTGGCACCTGCTTCTCTTGCTATCAATTCTCCGGCTGCCGTGTCCCATGACTTCAGATTTTGTTCCCAGAATCCGTCAAACCGTCCGCAGGCCACGTAACAAAGGTCTAAGGCGGCTGAGCCGAGCCTTCTGACACCTCTTGATGCAATCAGGCAGTTTTCAAGGCGTTTCATGAGCGGTTTTATAATCTCTTTCAAGTTATACGGAAATCCGGTTACAAGAAGGCTTTCCGAGATATCTTCCGATTCGGAAACCTTAATTGTTCGCCCGTTAAGTTCCGCTCCTTTTCCTTGTGTCGCTGTAAAAAGTTCTCCTGTTTCAGGATTCAACACAACGCCGACAATGGGCCTTCCCTTTTGCACGTAAGCAATGGAAACAGCAAAAAGGTTTAGCTGATGAGCAAAATTGGTTGTTCCGTCAAGCGGATCTATAACCCATTTGTCATCCTGATTTTCGGCATCATGATCTCCTCTGTTCAGTCCACTTTCCTCGGCAAGTATGGAATGATCAGGAAACCTTGAAAGGATGGTATCAACTATGATCTTTTCAGATTCGATGTCAGCTTCAGTTACAAGGTCGATAGCACCCTTTTTTCTGATACTTACATTTCCAAGACGTGCCTTAATCGCTTTTCCGCTTTTATATGCCGCACCAATAGCAGTTCGTTTTAAAAGATCAATGTTCATGCTGCCTGCCTTTTATAATCGTTTACGCATTGTGTCAAGCCAAATCATTTTTAA
>CAZTYY010000181.1:0-5181 GCA_964617785.1 uncultured Desulfobacterales bacterium
AAAAAGTCACAATTTCACGAACGTCCCCTATTCACGCCTAGTCACGCTATGCCTGATTCGAGGAAGCTATGTGCTGCGCAAAAGGATGGTATGCGGCGTTATCCAAACAATCACACAATTTATATTTTTACGATGTATGGTCTGTAACGATCAGATTTTTGATTTTGATAAATATTTTGTCCCCGATCCCTTTCACCTGTTTCAGGTCCTCTACGGTTCTAAACGGGCCGACTTTCTGTCTGTGCCTGACTATTCTTTCGGCAATAGATGGTCCTATTCCGGGAAGTTCGGTAAGCTGCGATTCGTTTGCAGTATTAATGTTAATCTGAGAAGTGCCTGCCTGGTCTGCGGCTGTCGTTTCCTGAGCCGGCAGAATAGTCGGTATCAGTGCCAGTATGGCGATTGCAATGTAAATCGATGATAAGCGAATAAAAAGATGTTTATTCATGGTTGTTCTCCTTTTAATGATTTTACCCTTTAGTGATTTTACCCTTTGCCAAATTTAATTGATAAGCCGCACACCGTTTCCCTGCTCCTCTTTTTTGCTATCTGCCAAAAAAATCAATTGCTGCAATTATTGCGCTAAAACGAGAAATAAGTTCGGCCCATTTCTATTTTAGCTGTACATAAAGGCAGAGCAGAAAAAAAAATCGTAAATCGTAAATATTGATAAAACGATAAATGATATATGTAAAGGTGGTGATGTTTGTCAAGACATTATATTATGCGGATCAATTTTATTGACTTATTATTGATCCTCCATCATATTTGCGAAATGATGTCTTGTGATGAGAAGACATATCTTTGTCCAGAACTAAAATGACGTTGTTTGAAACCGGGGAGGATCCATGTCATATCAAAATATTTCATTCAGTGTTGATCATAGTATAGCTGTTCTAAAACTCGATATGCCGGAAACCAGAAATGCCATCACCGGCGCGGATGCTATTGCGGAAATTGAGGATGTATGCCTTAAAGTGAATAAAGATATGAATATAAAAGTGCTGATTATCACTGGAACGGACCCGGCATTCTCTTCAGGGGGCAACATCAAGGACATGAAAGCAAAAAAAGGAATGTTCCATGGAACTCCGGCCGGGATAATGGAAGGCTACAGAAGGAATGTTCAGCGGATACCTCTGGCTGTGTATGGAGTTGAAGTACCTGCCATTGCAGCAGTAAACGGCCCGGCTATGGGGGCGGGGTGTGATCTTGCACTGATGTGTGACATAAGAGTGGCCTCTGAGCGTTCTAAGTTCGGGGAGACGTTTTTGAATGTTGGATTGATTCCGGGTGACGGGGGCGCTTATTTTTTGCCACGTGCTGTGGGAATGGCAAAGGCTTGCGAGTTGACATTCACAGGAGACGTAATTGATGCCGGGGAAGCGCTCAGAATAGGGCTTGTCAATTATGTTACAAAGCATGACAACCTGATGAATAAATCCATGGAACTGGCTGAAAAAATCGCTTCAAAACCTTCCGAGGCCTTAAGGATGTCAAAGCGGCTGATCTATATGGGGCAGTATGCAACCTTGTCTCAGCTTCTGGAGCAGTCGGCGGCATATCAGGCACTGTGTCACCATACCGAGGATCATATGGAAGCCCTGGATGCTTTTTTTCAAAAAAGAAAACCTGTGTACAAAGACAGATAAAAGGACTGATATGAGATATCCCGAGATTGATAGATCCCTTTTTATAACGAACAGGGAAAGGCTGACCAAAAATCTCAAACCGTCATCGCTTGTTGTTTTTAATTCAACTGATGTTGTTCCTGTGAGCGCTGACAGAACACACCTCTTTTTACAGGATACGGATTTGTTCTATCTTTCGGGAATTGACCAGGAAGAAACGATTCTTGTCCTTTGTCCTGATGCAAAAGAAGAGAAGCACAGGGAAGTACTGTTTGTAAAGGAGGCCAGTAAAGAGATCGCCGTTTGGGAAGGTCAGAAGTTATCAAAAAACAAAGCATATGAAGTCTCAGGCATAAAAACAGTCTGCTGGACAAATGAATTTGATACTATTTTCAGGCAGCTTGCCTTTTCATCGGACTATATATATCTTAACGCCAATGAACACCTGCGGGCGGAACATGCAGTCGAGACAAGGGAAATGCGGTTTTTGAAATGGTGTAAAAATAACTTTCCTTTGCATAAATATGAAAGAGCAGCCCCCCTTATGCATGAATTGAGATCGGTTAAGTCTGCCGCAGAACTGGATTTAATCAGGCATGCCTGTAAAATTACCGGAAAAACCTTTGAAAGGCTTTTAGGCTTCGTAGAACCCGGTGTTTGGGAATACGAAATCGAGGCGGAAATTTATCATGAATTTTTAAAAAACAGGTCAAGAGGGCCGGCATTTCACCCTGTGATTGCTTCTGGTGCAAATTCCTGTGTGCTGCATTATATTAAAAACAACTGTCAGTGCATGGAAAACGATATCCTTTTGATTGATTTCGGAGCAGAATATTCCGGTTATGCTTCAGATGTCACCAGGACCATACCTGTCAGCGGTTGTTTCACCGAAAGGCAGAAAGATGTTTATAATGCTGTGTTGAGGGTGCAGAAGGCAGCGATAAGCATGCTGGTGACGGGCAATACGCTGGAGGAATATAACAAGGAAACAGAAAAGAAAATGACGTCTGAGCTGATAGGGCTCGGGCTTATTAATGCAGAAGACGTTAAAAACACGTCACCGGAAAAGCCCTTGCATAAAAAATATTTCATGCACGGTATGTCTCACTATCTGGGCCTTGATGTCCATGACTACGGTAGTAAATATGCCGCATTTGAAGAAGGCATGGTTTTTACGTGTGAGCCCGGTATTTACATAAAAGAAGAAGGCCTGGGCATACGGCTTGAAAATGATATCCTCATCACCGCAAACGGCCCCGTTGATTTAACTGAAGACATCCCCATTGAAGCAGATGAAATTGAAGAAGTGATGAACGGTTGACAGGGGCGCAATTGAATTTTTTTAGATTATTCTTGCCCAATTGCTTTCCAGAAACAGATATTTATATATAACTATTCAAAATTTCTTGACAAAATTCAAAATATAAAATAGTCTCTATTAAATTTTTTTGAATAAACAAACCTTTATATAAAATTAAGAAAGGAAATTAAATATGAACAAACTGGAACTCATCGTTGCACTAAAAGAAGAAGCCAAAATTACTAAATTTGAAGCCGCTAAAATCGTAGATATCTTTTTCGACGAGATGTCAGAAGCACTTGCTAAAAGTGGCAGGGTTGAAATTAGGGGATTGTGCTCTTTCTATGTTAAAAAATATAAATCATACAAAGGTCGGAATCCAAAGACTGGAAAAAGTGTAACTGTTGCTGAAAAGAAGCTCCCTTTTTTTAAATGTGGAAAAGAATTGAAAGAACGGGTGGATGGGAAATAGGGTATTATGCATCTTGTTTGGAATTTATTATTGCTAAGCCTTGCGGTATTCGCAGTTTCAAAATTCCTGCCGGGTATACGCTGTAAAAACTTTGGAACAGCCGTTGCTGTAGCAGTCGTATATAGCATTATAAACTTTATTATTGGCTGGTTTCTTGTATTGATATCACTGCCGGCAATTGTCTTGACTTTGGGTTTGTTTATATTCGTCATAAATGCGCTATTGTTGCATATTACAGATAAGATGATAGAAGATTACGAAATAGTAAACTTTGGCACAACTATCATAGCAGCTCTTTTTATTACAATCGCTCATTTTTTGCTGAAATGGATATTTTAATGACTATGGCCTGTCCTTTTTGCGCGGCCTCTTAACAAAAAGATCACATTGTGGAAAACGATCAAAAGGCAAAACTTAAAGAGAATATAAAGGAGAAAATGAAAGCGATAAAAGAAGACATCGCTTCTTATGAACTGCTCACAAAGCCAATCTCTCCGGACAACGCCATTGGGCGACTCACCCGCATGGACGCAATAAACAGTAAAAGTATTAATGAAGCTGCTTTGAAGAAGTCCAAAGATACACTGTCAAAATTAGAACGCTCGTTGGCCAAAATTGGTAATCCTGATTTCGGCTTATGTAGAGAATGTGAAGAGCCAATTCCATTTGCAAGATTAACGATCGTGCCTGAAACCGACCTTTGCGTTCAGTGTGCTGAAGATATGATCTGATCTGTAAGACCCTATTAAAACATGTTACATAATATGTCAGCTCTTATTTCGTCTGAAACGGATCTGGGCTTTGAGCTGCCAATATAAAGAGTTAAATAAGGAAATATTGATTATTATCTTCCGCCACTATCTTTTCTTTTATAAGCTTTTCAAGATGTTTTCGCATATGGGCTTTTTCTCCAAATTCGAAAAAATATTTCGGCTTCCTGGGTTTTCCGTAAATAATAGATGCCTTAACAATATCTTCTAATGTTTTCGGTATTTTGAGAAGTCCCAGAAGTTTATCCTCCCTGACTTTAATGACGTCAAGATAGTCTTCCCACAATTTTCCGGGATTTTCTTCAAAAATACCTTTTTCATGTGAAGTAATCCATGTTCTTGCCGGAATCTCCTTGAGTTTTTTTACGGAAGCTTTTGTTTTTTCGATGCTGGAATTTCTATCTCCATACCAGGGGCCGAAGCTTGAAAGATCATAATCTGCCATGAAAAGCAGTTCAAGATTATTGAAAAGTAATGCCATATGGCCGGGTGTATGTCCCGGGGAATGAATAACTTCAACAGAAACAGAACCAAGGTCGATAATGTCGCCATGTTTCAGGAAACATGAGGGTCTCCTCGGCCTGAAATGGAAAACGTCATGATAAAGCGGGCGCCAATCTTTTTTAAACACATCATCCACACCGTATGCATCCATAAAAATTTCAAGATCAGAAAGAGGGTAGGCGTCTTCTTCCATTATGCACAATGGAAGATCATCGAAAAGATCCAGATTTATAAAGTGGTCTTCATGCCAGTGGCTTAACCAAACCTCTTTGACTCCTGGTGTCTCTCTAAGTTCTTTAAGCCTTGTTCTATTTGCGGCAGGGTCAATCAATATGCCGGCGGTCTCAATATAGAGTGAATGACAGAATGGATATTTACCGCTGTTGTCGCCGGGAATGAACCATACAGGTCCGAAATGTTTTTCTTTCATGTTTTTTTTCTATAAGCCCTTCTTTGATCTGTCAATCTGTAATTTATTTAATCCGTTTGATGTGACCATGAAAA
>CAZTYY010000182.1:0-5117 GCA_964617785.1 uncultured Desulfobacterales bacterium
ATTTTATTTTTCAGAGCATAAAAGCCTCTATCTTTATTTAGGCGGTGGATTATGGATTATGGTTATCATTGACAGTTGTGATTAATCTTGCTAATAATTAAAATGTTTTGGTGTGTATTTAGGTTCGTAATAATGTTTTTAGGTATATATGGATAATTTTTTCTGGTCTGACCCGCCGGGCATGACAGCATTTCCTGTGGCTAGACCCGGGTACCCTGTTATTTTTGCCGCTGCTTTTGCGACTGTTATTTTTGCTGTTATCGGTTTTGCGGGATTTGCGATTGCAGGCCTTGTGGTAACAGGTTGTATATGTTGTTTTTTTAGAGATCCTGACAGGGCGGTTCCTTCCAAGCCGGGTGCTGTTGTTTCGCCGGCCGACGGCAAGGTTATTTTATCCGAGTTGGTTGAGAACAACCCCTTTTTAGAAGGCAAGTGCCGTAAAATTAGTATATTTATGTCGGTCTTTAATGTCCATGTCAACCGGATACCTTATGAGGGAAAGATAACGGGCATCCAATATTTTCCGGGAAAATTTTTTACCGCAAACCTTGACAAGGCGTCGGAAAAGAATGAAAAAAATGCGGTTTTTCTTGAAACCGGAGATGGAAATAAGATATGTTTTGTTCAGATTGCCGGTTTGGTGGCAAGAAGGATCATCTGCAGAATACAGGAAGGCGACATTTTAGAACGTGGACAGAGATTTGGAATGATTTGCTTCGGGTCGCGTCTTGATGTTTATCTGCCGGCTGACATGAATTCGGAAATATCTCCGGGTGATAAGGTAATGGCTGGAACATCAATTTTGGGGTATCTGAAATGAAAAAAAAGAAACGTTTTGAAAAAGAAAAGCTACGTAAGGGAATATATATTCTGCCGAACATTTTTACATCCTTGAATCTTTTCTGCGGCTTTTATTCTATTGTATCCTCCATTAACGGTAATTTTACAGCGGCGGCATGGTCGATTTTGATTGCCGGTATTTTTGATTTGCTGGATGGGAAAATAGCCAGGGCTACCAATACAACAAGTAAGTTTGGCGTGGAATATGACTCCCTTTCCGATTTAATATCATTCGGACTTGCCCCGGGTTTGATGATTTATCTGTGGGCTTTGAAACCGATGGATGTTTTTGGACGGACGGCATGGCTGGCCGCATTCTTGTTTATGGCATGTGGTGCCTTGCGGCTTGCGAGATTCAATACGAATGCGGGCACTTCGAGTAGCGAATATTTTACGGGCCTTCCAATACCTTCCGCTGCCGGAATGAACGCAGCAATTGTTCTGATTTGTACACGGCTTAGTATCGAAGGGTACGCCCTTAATATGACCGTTCTCGTTATGTTGTATGTGCTTTCCTTTTTAATGGTAAGTACGGTAAAATATAACAGTTTCAAAAAAGCGGAACTGTTTAAAAAAATGAATTTCAATTTACTTGTGGTGGTTATTCTGGTCATTATTTTTGTAGCGACAGAACCTGAAATAACCCTTTTTGCCATTGGAATCACCTATCTTTTTTCAGGTCCCGTAACGACTCTCAGGCTTCATGCCAGGAAAAGTTCGGAAGAACCAAAGCCTTCAACGTCGGAAAATAATGTATAATTGTTGACATTCTGAGAGCATTGAGTATTTTAACAACCCGTTGACATTTTGTGTCAGCGGGTTTCGTTGATTAAAAGATAATATGTAACAAAGAATGGTTATAAGGAGTTTGTTTTATGTCAAAAGAGTACAACATTGCTGTAATACCAGGTGACGGAACAGGTCCTGAAGTGGTTGCTGAAGGCATCAAGGTTCTGGATACCGTGTCGACTAAAGAAGGCTTTAATCTGAATTATACCGACTATCAAATAGGCGGAGAGCATTATAAAAAAACAGGCCAGATTTTAACCGATGATGTTAAATTATCACTTTCAAAAGCTGATGCCGTGTTTCTTGGGGCAATCGGCCATCCGGATGTTAAGCCCGGCATCCTTGAAAAAGGAATCCTTTTGGAACTGAGATTTTATTTAGACCAGTATATTAATCTCAGGCCTGTAAAGCTCTATGAAGGTGTAGACACACCGATTAAAGGCAAGGGCCCGGCGGAAATAGATTTTGTCGTTGTCCGTGAAAATACTGAAGGCCTTTATGTAGGTGCAGGTGGTTGTTTGAAAAAAGGAACACCTGATGAGGTTGCAATTCAGGAATCCATTAATACGCGGAAAGGTGTTGAGCGTTGTATAAGATATGCATTTGAGTATTGCCGGAATCGAAATAAAGGAAAAAAAGTAACGCTCTGCGGCAAGACCAACGTACTCACATTCGCATTCGATCTTTGGGAGCGCACTTTTTATGAAGTCGCAAAAGACTACCCTGATATACAAACCGACTACGCCCATGTTGACGCCATTTGCATGTGGATGGTTAAGAACCCTGAATGGTTTGATGTAATTGTTACAGACAACATGTTTGGAGATATCATCACCGATCTTGGAGCAATGATTCAGGGTGGAATGGGGATTGCTGCGGGAGGCAACATCAACCCTGAAGGCGTTTCCATGTTTGAGCCCATAGGCGGGTCCGCCCCAAAGTATACGGGAAAGCAGGTCATAAATCCCATAGCGGCTATTATGGCGGCACAGCTGATGCTCGAAACATTGGGCGAGAAGAGTGCGGCGTTGAAAATTGAAAAGGCGGTGATGAAAGTGCTTAAAGATGATATTGAAGATGTTGGTGCCGGGAAAATGGGCTGTTCAACAAAAGAGGTGGGGAACCTCGTGGCAGGATATATACATTAAATACAGGGAGTTTTATTGTGAATAGTGTGCCTTTTACAAGACAAGGATATGAAAAAATGAAAAAGGAGCTTGAGAGACTTAAGACAGTTGATCGGCCCCAAAACATAAAGGCAATCGAAGAGGCAAGGGCACATGGCGATCTTTCGGAAAATGCCGAGTTTGAGGCTGCCAAGGAAAGGCAAGCTTTTATCGAGGCGATGATTAACAAGCTCGGATATAATCTGGGAAATGCAGAAATTATAGATCTCGATAAACTCCCAAAAGACAAGGCCGTATTCGGCACCTATGTGCTTCTGGAAAATATTGAAACCGGTGACGAAGTCAAATATCAGCTTGTGGGACCTGAAGAGTCCAGCATTGAAGAGGGACGGATATCCGTTTCTTCGCCTCTCGGGAAAGCGATTTTAGGCAAGAAAGTGGGCGATGAGATTGTGTTGAATGCGCCCGGCGGTAGAAGAAGTTTTGAACTCGTTGATATAATGTAGAAAATAGGCATATGCAGGTCAAGAAATCATAATATGGAGGTTTTACTGTGGCAAGAGTAACTATTGAAGACTGTTTAAAGAAAGTGGAGAATCGTTTTGAACTGGTTCATATGACTGGAAAGCGTGTAACGCAGATTCGCGAGGGGTCCGACTATCTTGTATATTCTCCAAGAAATGAGGACATTGTAGTTGCCTTGAGAGAAATTGCTGCCGGTAAAGTAGTCAAAGTAGCCAAAACAGAAGAGTCCGAATAGATTTATTTGTCAAGAGATGTCAACTTCTTTATACAAGGCAATGAAGCGAAACATTGGAAGAGCCTTGCATAAGTACGACATGATAGCTGACGGCGACAATATTGCCGTGGGGCTATCAGGCGGGATAGACAGCATGGTCCTGATGTGGTTTTTAACGGAGCGGCTGAAAAGAATACCGATAAACTATAAGCTTTATGCTGTTTTTATTGACCCTGGTTTTGAAGGCGGATTTGCTGAAGAGTTGGAGGCATACTGCCAGGAAAAGGGATATAAACTGCGGATCGACTATTCTGACTGTGGAATTGTCGGTCACAGCGAGGAAAACAGGGAAAACCCCTGTTTTTTATGTTCTAGGCTGCGTCGAAAACGTTTGTTTGAAATTGCCGATGAATTGGGATGTGCAAAAATCGCCCTCGGCCACCACAAGGACGATATTATTGAGACGCTTTTTATGAACATGTGCTATGCAGGAGAAATCAGTACGATGAAGCCCCTGCAAACATTTTTCAATGGAAAAATGATGATCATCCGGCCTCTGAGTTTTGTTGACAAGGATTCCATAGAAAAGTTTGCTGAAAAGGAACAGTTACCGGTTTTTCATAATCCGTGCCCTACTTCTGGAATTTCCAAAAGGAATGAAATTCAAACGCTCTTAAAAGAGTTATATCGTACAAATAGAAATATAAAGGGGAATATCTTCCGTTCCATGAATCGTGTGAGGCCTGATTATTTGCTTGAACATGTGTGATGCCGGGAAGATTTGAACTATGAAAGACATTCAAAAATTACAAGATACACGAAATATTCCGATAGACAAAGTCGGGATAAAGAACTTGAAGTATCCTATTACCGTGCTGGATCGACAGAAAAGGCTTCAGCATACGGTCGCTTCCATCAATATGTACGTGGATCTGCCGCATGACAGCAAAGGTACCCACATGAGTCGTTTTGTAGAGATGCTTCATGCGCTGCAACCCGAGGTTTCGTTAAAGTCGTTTTCAACTATCCTGGAACAGATGAAAAGCGATCTTAATGCTGCTTCAGCCCATATTGAAATGATGTTTCCTTATTTTATTGAAAAGAAGGCGCCTGTCAGCATGTCTCCGGGTTATATGGATTATACATGCCGCCTTGTCGGCGGTAGCGATGCCAATGGTGGGTTTGACCTTGTCAGTGAAGTTTTTGTGCCGATTTCATCTGTCTGCCCATGTTCGAAAGAGATAAGCGATTTCGGGGCGCATAACCAGCGTGGCGAGGTGCGTCTTTGCACCAGGTTTAAGAAATTTATCTGGATTGAGGACATGATAGACCTTGTGGAGAGTGCCGCTTCCTGCGATGTATATTCGGTTTTAAAGCGGGTTGATGAAAAGGCGGTGACTGAAAGAGGCTTTAATAATCCGAAATTTGTAGAAGATATTGTAAGAGATATTGCAGCGGCATTAACTGACGATGATAACATTACCTGGTTTTCTGTGAGCGTGGAAAATTTTGAATCCATACACAATCACAGTGCATATGCCCATATTACAAGTAAGAACGGAAAGATTTAAATTCCGGGGACAGTATATCTATTTCCTGCCATGCGAGAAATAGATATACTG
>CAZTYY010000183.1:0-5046 GCA_964617785.1 uncultured Desulfobacterales bacterium
CAACAGGTTGAACTTATGACATTATGTGATAAAATAAATTGTTATGAGAGTAACCGACTAATAGAAATACGTTGCTTTCAAAACAGTTGAAGCGAGACATTGAGACAAAAGTGTCTCTGCCGATACATTCTCTTTCCTTTCTTAGAATCAACTGATGATCAATTTAAACTTTCTGTTGTTTGGCAACCGTTCACAGGGTGCAGGGCGCAGTTGTCAGGGGCACTGTACCCTGTGAACGGTTACAATCTTTTGTTGTTTTGAAAATGCAGCATGGGTGAATGATGATGTCAGAGTTAGTATAAACAATCTGTATAGCATGTATCGACAGGAACAGAAAAGGCTGAAGACTTTTGTTGGTGTCGGATTTGACAACCTGGAGGGATTATGGGAGACGGGAGGACATAAACGGGCATCAGGTAAAAAGTAAAATATACGTGGTGCGACCATTCAACTTGGCCTGAATATTGTTGAAGTAAAAGACAAAAAAAGTAGCAAAAAAACGCCAAAAGAATTGCCACTTTTCTCGCCCAGGCCTCTTGGCTCCCGGAGGAAGGAAGGCGATAAATGACTGGCTGGCTTCATATAAAAATTGCAACGGTCTATTGCAGACTGACACGAAATTTTTTCACAAAATCGAATGGTCGATACGACAGCTTTGCTTTGCGCAGACCCTCATCATCAAGATCCTGCATCCGGTTCACCAGCCTGGCGTCTTCCTTTGCATGTTCTAGAAACATCTGGTTGATAGCCTGATAAACACCACTGTATTCTGTATCTCCTTTTTCAAAGTGAATCAATATTGTTTCATCGTCCATATATTCCGCAATTGCATATGCTGCCAGCTTGTTGTTTATGATAATTGCGCCACCAGTCATCCGTTCCAGCTTATCCCAGGCATGCAACACTCTTGGGATCACCCTGTTTTCCGCAGATAAAGAGTCAACAGATTCACAGTCGCGCCATTCACACCAGTCTTTCTGCATATCAAAGGCTTGGCCGACTATTCCATTCGTAAAATCCACATAAAGATAATCATACTTCTTTTGAAAACGGTTTCCCTTTAGTTCAACCAGATCAAGACGATTGTAAATGTAATCCCAGTCCCCCCTCGACTCATTGACTGTCATTTTTACTTTCTGGTCTTTCCAGATTTGACAAAGCGTGGAAGGTATTCGCACAAAATGAGCCGGAGTTGGAAAATGATTTTTCAGAAGTATGTTCCAATCCACCTTCTCCCAATCGCCGACCGGAGGCCAGTTACACAGATCCGGCTTTGTCTGTCTGATAAAAACAACATTTTCTGTCCAGGCCCAGTGCAGACCATATTCCTCGGTCCAACCCCAGAGGTTTATGAAACTGCAATCCGAGACTTTCTGAGGACATAGGGCTAAGTAAAAATTAAATTCCGACTGCCTGTCCAGGGATACCTCTTGAAAATTCAGACTCATATTGAAAAATTAACCCAGCATTTTGTTCAACATTACGATATGAGATTTCTCTTCCTTAATAATTCGTTGCAGTATTTCTTTGCTGTAAGCGAACGGGCTATGCGACAGGATCTCCATGTAAAACAATAAACTGTTTTTTTCCATATCGATTGCGAATTTGATAACAGACGCAAGGTCGTGATGCTCCGAGATCAATTTTTTCATATCACTGCCCACAGGAAACACAATACCTTCGGAAATAACTTTCAGGTATTTTGTAATCTCATCATCGAACAGATATTCAGTCGAACCTTCGGAACCACCCATTTTTTCATCAAGTTCCCGGTAGATATTCCGAAACGTATTTAGATGGTCATGCTCTTGTCGAGCGAGTTCCGTGAATGTATCTTTTGCCTCCCCGGCATGCAAAATCCCGGTAGCCTCTTCATAAAAATCACTGCCGTCAACCTCTATATTACATGCTATTTTGGCGACCTCTAGAGCCGTTAAAGTTACGATTTTAGTCATGGGCACCTCACTGGTTCAGAAAATTAATTTTGTAAAGTACTTTTTGAGATATTAGAATCTCATATATCATGTCCATAGATACAGTACTGTCTCAAATATATTTTTCCGATACACATCACAGCTATAAAACGAAAAGATTTTATTTTGTCGTCAGCATTGACGATTGTGCTGTCATGTCTTTTTTGTTCCTATTCGCGTATCAGTTCCGGAATAGGAGCAGTCCGGCGTATAACATGAATTATCTACAAATTCACATTTTGCCTTGCATGAAGGGCACTCACCAGGTGGTGATTCTTTTTCGAATGTATATCCACAATTAGTACATTTCCAACTAATCATACGCCCTCCTTTACTATTCACTTTCTGTAATACATGCTCATTGGAGTTAAATCCCAGCCAGTCATGTCATTTATTATCATTTACTATCATTTATTAAAATATAGCAAATAATGTGCCATGATGTTTAGATTTCGGTTTGTACAGACTTGCGAGTTAATGGCCTGGTATCCCTTTGTTTCCCGGTTTAAAACGATATATCTGATAAGGAGCCTGGGACTCAACATGGGAAGGGGCGCGCGTATCCCTCGACTATTTCTGCGACCTTGATTTCCGGATCTGCTTCAGGATGAAAAGTAAAGAAAATTCGATGATCATGGGAGACAGCGATGTTTCCAGGTGGTTTAGACAGGTCGGCAACGACTTCCACTTTTTCTTTAGAGAAAAGGGGGGCTGTACTGCGATCTTTTTTTTGTTGTGTGCCAGGTTAATTTTGAATTATCATTTGCCGGCGGGACGTAGAAGGAAAAGGTCACCACTTCAAACCGGGTGGGCCTGAGAAGCTTAACCAGATCTTCAAGCATGTTTTCATTTTCTTTTGTTACCACGCATTGGCACATGACTTGTGGCCCGAACTCTTCGGGGACCTTTTTAATCGTGCGCATCACTTTTTCATATGTACCTTTACCGCGGATAGCGTCGTTATATTGCGGAGGGCCATCAAGAGAAACCACGTAAATACAGTCCGGAAAGTCAACAAGATCAGTGGTATGAGGTGTCTGTCCCGTTACGTCCGGCAATTAAAAAGTTAAACTAAATAAATTTCTAGTACAAATTTCGGCTGGCTCATGGTCTCTTCAGCTGTTTAATCAAAAAACTTTTTAAACTTGCCGTATCCCTCCTTTTCCAAATCCTTTATGGGAATAAACCTGAGTGCCGCCGAGTTTATGCAATAGCGAAGACCGGTAGGTGCAGGGCCATCCTTAAATACATGGCCCAGGTGTGAATCTCCATATTTGCTTCTAACTTCAGTACGCGTCATAAAAAGGCTCTTGTCTTCGTTTTCCATAATGTATTGTGAATCCAGAGGCTTTGTAAAACTAGGCCACCCCGTACCGGACTTGAATTTGTCCATCGATATGAACAAGGGTTCGCCGGAAACGATATCAACATAGATCCCTTTACGCTTATTATCCCAATACTCATTATCAAAGGGCCTTTCCGTTCCATCTTCTCTTGTTACCATATATTGCAATGGCGTTAGCTTTTTTTTCAGTTCAATATCCCCGGGCTTTTGATACTCACTATGCCAAGATTCTTTTTTTACTTCCCCAGGCTCTTTTTTTTCTCCCATTGAATCGCTCAAATTTTTCTCTATAAATTGATCGCGTCCTGATCGGTTTCGATAAGATTTGTATCGTACAGGATTTTTACTGTGATAATTCTGATGGTAATCTTCAGCCCTATAAAAATGTGGTGCTTTTAGAATCCTGGTTACAATGGGTTTGTTGAATTTTCCGGACGTTTCCAGTTCATGTTTTGATTTTTCAGCCAAAGATTTCTGTTCGTCACTGTGATAGAAGATTGCGGTTCCATATTGATCTCCTCTGTCAACAAACTGTCCGCCAGGATCAGTAGGATTGACCTGTCTCCAGAATATGTCCAAAAGTGTCTTATAATCTACCTTTGATGGAATATATGTAATCTGTACAGCTTCCATATGACCGGTTCCGCCTGATGACACTTCCTGGTAAGTCGGATTTGCTTTTTTGCCTCCTGTGTAGCCGGAGACAACATCCATGACACCGTCAATCTCTTCAAAAGGTTGCTCCATACACCAGAAACACCCCCCGGCAAATGTAGCTGTAGCATATTCAGTTTTGGCATGTGAGTTCATGGGCAAAATAAACAGAAACAGAAATGTACCCAATATGATGATATCTTTAGAAACCATTTCTTCTCTCCTTATTCACTTATCAACATTCACCGCATTCTTTCATAAGCCAGTTTTTAACTTCACCTTCAATTGAGTACACGCCTTTATTATGACCTATTGAAGCTAAAAAACTACGTTCCAGGTCCTGGGGCATTTCAAATTCTGCAAGTTCTTCAGCATCTTCAGAATTTCTTTTCATTAGATAAACCTTTGGATTTTGCTTCCAGGTGTTAACGACAAAATAATATGAAACATCATTTTTAGAGCGGACCACGTAATTGCCGCTTGCCCAGTTATTGCCCCATTCGAGATAAAGTCTTACTGCTTCTTCATGGGTCATTTCCCAGTCGATTTCATTAATCAGCTTTCTATCTGATTTTAATTCATTCAGACTTAACATTCGGCACCTCCAGCAGTTAGAATTTTTTATTTTAATAAGATTCTATTAGTATTAGTAAAATACTAAGCAATAGGCGTGCCATGTTTTATTGTGCTGTTCTTGAAGGAGCAGCAATTCTCGGTGACTCCAAATAGCATTGTATATTATAGGGTCAGGAGAAATGTTGAAATTATTTTTCGTAATGTTTTATATCACTACCAAAACCCGATGTTTCCCGTAAAATACTCGTAACCTTTCGACATAACTAAAGATTTTTTTTGCATAGACATCATAATCCAGATGTGGTAGTCCTTAAATAAGTACGATATACAAGGACTACTTGCTTTGCATATAAAAAAACATCTAAGCTTTAACAGCTTAAGAAAAATCATATCCGACCGGACTCTCAAACTTAATGATGCCCGGCAGGAAGACAAAGTTGACCATACTTTGCATGATTGCTGTCAAAGCGCATTTGCCATGATGTTTTTTCAAGACCC
>CAZTYY010000184.1:0-5022 GCA_964617785.1 uncultured Desulfobacterales bacterium
CGGCATCAGTGCGCACATTGATTCAGGAAAAACAACGCTTACTGAACGGATTCTGTTTTTCACAAAACGGATTCATACAATCCATGATGTCAAAGGAAAAGATGGCGTCGGCGCCATAATGGACTCAATGGAGCTTGAGAAGGAGCGCGGAATTACTATTGCTTCGGCCGCAACCTACTGTGAGTGGGATAACCATCATATTAATATCATAGACACTCCCGGACATGTTGATTTTACCATTGAGGTAGAACGGTCCCTGCGTGTTCTTGACGGTGCGGTCCTTGTACTTTGCTCCGTAGGCGGTGTGCAGTCACAGTCCATTACCGTTGACCAGCAGATGAAAAGGTATAAGGTGCCCTGCATCGCATTTATCAATAAGTGCGACAGAAACGGTGCGGATCCTTTCCGCGTCATTGATCAGTTGGACAGAAAGCTGGGGCATAATGCAGTGGCAATGCAGATACCCATAGGACTTGAAGCCGACCTGGAAGGTGTCGTGGATCTTGTATCCATGAAAGCCATATATTTTGACGGCGACCTTGGAGAAGACGTCCGCATCGAAGAAATCCCCGAACACCTTCGAAAAGAAGCGGAAGAAAAAAGGGAAATTCTGATCGACAAGGCATCACTTTTTTCAGATGATTTAACTGAAGCCGTGCTTGAGGAAACGGAAATACCGGACCACCTCCTTCTTGCAGCTGTTCGAGAAGGAACCCTTAAGCGCAAATTAACGCCGGCGTATATGGGATCTGCCTATAAAAATAAGGGCGTTCAGCCGCTCCTTGACGGCGTAACACACCTTCTTCCATGCCCTTCTGATGTGGAAAATGAAGCACTGGATATGGGCAAGGATGAGGCACCGATTATTCTTAAAAGCGAAAAGGAAAGTCCGCTGGTTGCCCTTGCATTCAAACTGGAGGACGGCCAGTACGGCCAACTGACGTATATCCGTGTTTATCAGGGCAGCCTTTCAAAAGGCGACACAGTGGTCAACATCCGGAACGGCAAAAAAATAAAAATCGGCAGGCTGGCTCGAATGCACGCTGATCAGATGGAAGAAATCAAATCGATTTCTGCAGGTTACATTGGCGCCCTTTTCGGCGTAGACTGTTCATCCGGCGACACATTTACATCGCCGGGACTCAACCTCAGCATGACGTCAATGTATGTGCCCGACCCTGTCATTTCACTGTCAATAGCACCTGAAGACAACAAATCTCAAATAAACATGTCTAAAGCCCTGTCAAGATTTACAAAAGAAGATCCCACATTCAGAACACATGTCAATAATGAAACAAACGAAACCATTATCGAAGGAATGGGGGAGCTGCATCTTGAAGTATATATTGAGAGAATGTGGCGTGAATACAATGCAAAGGTTAAAACAGGACAGCCTGAAGTGGCTTACAGGGAGACGATTACAAAAAAGGCGGAGTTCAACTATATCCATAAAAAGCAAACCGGCGGTGCAGGACAGTTCGGACGTGTTGCCGGATATTTGGAACCATGTGACGAACATTTTGTGTTTGAAAACAAGATAACCGGCGGATCGATTCCCACACAGTATATTACGGCATGTGAAAAAGGGTTTAACCAGAGCCTGGCAAAAGGCCCTAAAATGGGCTTCCCTGTGACCGGCATCAAGGTCATTATTAACGACGGCGCCTCACATTCTGTCGACTCTTCTGAAATGGCATTTCAGGCGGCCTCAAAAGGTGCTTTTCGGGAAGGGTACGCAAAAGCCGGGCCGGTTATAAATGAACCGATCATGAAAGTTGCAGTTGAAACACCTGTGGAATTCCAGGGAAATGTGATGGGCTCTTTGAATCAGCGCCGCGGCATTATCATCGGGTCACAGGAAGACGGCCCAATATGTGTCATAGAAGCCCAGGTCCCTCTTGCAGAAATGTTCGGATATTCCACTGTTTTAAGATCATTAACAAAAGGTACCGCTCAATTTACAATGGAGTTCGCTTCTTATAAACAGGTGCCCCAGTCAATTGATGAAGAACTTATCAAAAAAGCCCAGGAGAAAAAAACCTGACCCAACAATACCTGAATAACCATATACAAGGAGCAACGTATGTCTAAAGAAGACAAGATTTATGATAATCCATTGAAACGCCTTGGTTTTGAAGATAACAATATTGTCCCTTCAGGTGGTTTCGGCGCTGTTCTTGCCCGTGCCGGTGTCGGCAAAACATCTGTCATGGTACAGGTTGCGCTGAATTCTATGCTGAGAGGTAAAAGCGTTCTGCACATCAGTCTTGACGACCCGGTAAAAAAAATAAACCTTTGGTACAAAGAAATGTTTCAGCTTCTGGTCAGCCAGGAAGAAATCAGTCAAAAAAAGGGCCTCTGGGAATCTATCCTTCCGAAGCGGTTTATAATGACACTGAAAACCGGAGAGTTCAGCGTACCAAAACTCAAAAAAAGATTAAAGGACCTGGCAGATCAGGATATCTTCAAACCGGATGTTATCATAATCGATGGATTGTTGTTTGATGAATCGATACGGAGCACTATGCTCGATTTAAAACCGCTTGCCAACAGCAACTCTGCATGCATCTGGTTCACTGTGCACATACACAGACACGAATCGGCAGATCCTGACGGTCTGCCGGTACAGCTCACCGATATTTACGATCTCATTGATGCGGCTATTTTAATTCAGGCAGAAGAAAAAGGTATTTTAATCAAAAAAATAAAAGGGGAATCAAAGTCTATCGGACAGGAAGTACTTTCTGTTGATCCGTCAACAATGCTCATTAAAAGCGGACACGGTTATTGACGTTGCTTTAAAAGTCCGCGGGCACCGCACTTTAAACACCTGATCTCGTTATTCTCACGGTCTTCTCCAACCTTGATAGGCGCACTGCAGTTTGCGCACTTGATGGTCAGATGTTTTTTCTTGTCCTGTTTTTTTCTATCCAGTCCTGATTTACCCTGAGAAAGTATATGTGAGTCCTCTGAACTGACAAACTGTGTTATCGCCTTTCTAATGCATTCGCGGTCATCAGACTGACCCAGGTTTTTTAATTTATTGTACTGTTCTTTTGATATTACGATTTTCACATCAAGGGCATGTGAATTTTCAAAGGCTTTGTTGAGTTCCTCCAGAGAAGCGGCAAGGTCAGCAAACTGCATATCGCCGACCTTCATTTTTTCCTGAATTAATTGGGTAAGCTCTCCGGATGAAAGCCATTTTCCTTTAACTTTTATTTTGCATTCATCAAGATTTATTTTCATGGCAGTTCCTTACGATACTGATTTCTATGACCAGAGTATTTGATATAACAAATTGACATGAATTTGACAAGCTTGGTGAGCGGAACAGGGTCTCACCGGAAATTTTTGCTCTTTTGCAGCCAAAATATTGGCATAAAAAAAGTCAAGATTCCGTCGCTTTAACCCTTTTTTATTGAAATACAAAAGGGTTAAAACAATACCAGAGGCATCCGTCAGCATGGAATAATATTTGCATATATTTTATATTCATATAATTTGATGTGTTGCCTGATGCCGCATTAAACCAAAAAAAACGGAAATATTCGCAAACCAAACCCGCCCCTACAAACCTTTAGCAGCGGGTATGAATAAATCAACACCCTTCTTGGAGGTAACAATAATGGAAGTGCTTGGTATTGATATCGGATTCGGTTTTTCAAAAGCCTCAAATGGGAAAGAAGATATAATGTTAAAATCGATTTTCGGAGATGCCGTTAACATTCAGTTTCATTCAAACTTTGAAAATAACTCCAGCATTGACAAGTTGCATGTGAGCATAGATGACAAATCTTATTTTGTGGGTGATTATGCCGAACAGCAGTCAAATGTCCGCCATTTCACCCTTGACCAGGAAAAATTGATCAACGATTTCATCAAAATTTTGACGTTGTCGATTGCAGGCAGATTCTCAGAAGCCGAGAAACCACTGGGTATTGTTTCAGGCCTGCCAGCCGGTTTCTTCAAAGAAAACAACAAGCAGGTTGCGAAACTGTTGACCGGACAGCATCGCATAACATTTCATAAATCAGACCAAACCAAAACTCAAAAAAATATATACATAAAAAAAATCCGTATGATGCCACAGCCGCTTGGCAGCTTCTTCAATCTCCTGATGGATGATAATGGAAAAATAGTTAACAAGGACCTTGCCAAACAGAAAGTCGGCATTGTTGATATAGGTTTCAGAACAACCGACGTTATTATTTTTGACAATCTGGAGTATATTGACCGCGGAAGTACTACCATGGACACCGGCATTGCAAAAACTTTCAATACTATTGCCGCCAAATTGCAGGAAAAAAGCGGAATCCGCATCGAACTATACAGACTGTATAATGCCGTTGAAACAGGTATTATCAAAATGAAAGGCCAGGAGTACAACATTTCAAAAATTAAAGACCAGGTGTTCTCTCAGTCCGCTGAGATTATAGCCAATGATATTGAGCGTCTCTGGTCCAACGACTGGGATATTGATACCATTATTTTGACAGGCGGCGGCGGCATGGCACTTTCACAATACCTCAAGCCCCTTATTTCAGGAAATGTAATTCCGATGGAGCCGGGCATAGATTCAAGGTTAAACAATGTACGTGGATACCTGAAATACGGAAAATATATCTGGGGCGAATCAGGTTTGTGCGTTCCTTCTCCGGCACCTGAAAAAGCAGCGGCAAACCACGGTTAATCGTCCGGTCTGTTTAAATCAGCCCCGAGCTGCCCACAAGCAGCTGAAATATCTCTTCCCTTGCTGTGGCGCACAATGGTTGTGTATCCATTGTCACTGAGTATTTTCTGAAAATTTCTTACCGAAGCATCAGAAGGCCTCTTGAAATCACTCTCCTTATGTTCGTTAAACGGAATAAGGTTGATTTTAGCCTTGACCGGACGCAGCAGCTTTGTTAGGCGCTCGGCATCATCTTCCGAATCATTAATCCCCTCGATAAGAACATATTCAAATGTGATTTTTCGCCTGTTAGGGAGAGGATAAAGCTCACAGGCTTCAATCAGTTTCTT
>CAZTYY010000185.1:0-4915 GCA_964617785.1 uncultured Desulfobacterales bacterium
GCTATTTTTTATTAAAAGCGAAAAAAACTCTATTTTTTTATCATGAATATAAAACACCTTGCTGAAACATGTTGTTGTTTTATTAATTTTATATTATTCTTAAAATACCTGTTAACTGTTTCCACCACCTATCCAAAAACAAACAATGAAACGAAGAGACTTCCTGAAATTTTTAACCATTATCATTATCAGCAGAGGAAACCTGCCTCAATCATCAGCCGAAACCGTTTATTCAGGTGAAATTAGATGCCGGGATAATGTCGATGATCATATCCTGGACTACCTCTATAAAATGCGGCATTTTGACCAGCACCACAAGGAAGATTTCAATCTTGAGGATGGGCAGTTTAAGGCGCTCAATTCAACAGTATGTCGTTTTAAGCGTCTCCAGCAAACTGTTGGGCACAGTAACTTTTGCCTGATAAGTTTTGATAAAACCTTGAAAACCGCCAAGAACTATGTGCGCATCGGCAGGTTTACTAAACAGGAGCTCAATTTTTTGGAATCGATCTTTTATTCCGACAGTTCCCGGTATGGTTTTTTTGGTCAAAAGCCGCTGTGTAGTATCACTGACCGAATCAAGACAAAGGAGGTCATCAAAATTTCAGAGTCCGGCCATTATTTATATAAAGGCAAGCCTTTTGAAATTTATCAAAAGATAAAAAAAGATGTTGGCAAGGATGTAATCCTTACTTCCGGAATCCGGAGCATCACAAAACAGTTTTTACTTTTTTTAAACAAGGCGGTTGAAAGCAACGGTAACCTGTCTCTTGCCTCCAGGTCGCTTGCCCCACCCGGTTACTCTTATCATGGAATCGGAGACTTTGATATCGGCCAGGCTGGATTCGGTATAGCTAACTTTTCCGAACGTTTTACAGAAACAAGTGTATTTAAAAAACTAAAAGCACTCGGTTATCTCAAGTTGAGATATCCCAGAGACAACTTTAAAGGCGTACGATCTGAACCCTGGCATATTAAGGTGAACAGTATAGTTTTATGAAAATTTGTAAATCGACTAATGTTTGAAGCTTCTTTGACCTGTGTATACCATGGTCGCGCCTTTATCATTACAGGCTTCAATAGACTGGTAGTCGTTCATGGAGCCGCCGGGATGTATAACTGACGACACGCCTTCTCTTAAACCCACATCAATGCCGTCCCTGAATGGAAAAAAAGCGTCGCTCACCATTGCAGATTCGATAAGTCCGCCTTTTTTTTCCTTCACCTTTTTATTAATATCCTGTTTTTTATCATCATTTGTTAGGTCATTGTATGAGACATCATACATTTCAAAGCACAGGCGGTCCGCCAGTTTTCGATAAGCCTTATCCCTTGCAATTTCAGCAACACCCACGCGATCCTGCTCACCTGTCCCGATGCCTACGGTTACTTCATCTTTGACATAAATAACCGAGTTAGACGTAATTCCTGATTCAACAAGCCATCCGAACAGCATATCACTATACTCTTTTTCCGTAGGCAGCCGATTTGTCCTGTATATTTTCCCGTTGTATTCACATTCCGCAAGTTTTAGATCCTCCTTTGTTCTGGCAGTCGGAGCAAAAGACCATTGTGCAATCAGTCCACCGTCGATCAGGCTTTTAAAATCAACATACTTTTTGCCTATAAAAGAATTCAGACGCTCAATGTTTTTTATCCGTATAACCCTCAGATTTTTTTTCCCTTCAAGAATTTCCATGGCACCTTCTTCAAAATCAGGAGCCACAACAACCTCTGCATACTGGCTGGAAATTTTTTCAGCAGTAATTTTGTCAACAGGTCGGTTTGAGGCGATACAGCCGCCGAATGCAGCCACTCGGTCAGCCATGTAAGCTTTTGAATAAGCTGTTTCAAGCGAGTCAGATCTGGCGACACCGCATGGATTGTTATGTTTGACAATGGCAATTGTTGGTTTGTCATCAAAATACCTGAGTATATTTAATGCATTGTCAGCATCCGTCAGGTTCGTTTTTCCCGGATGTTTTCCTGATTGCAACAATTCAATGTCTGATGCAAGATATTGTCCCGGCTTGATGGTTTCTGTATCGCCGAGGATAAGGTTGCCGTTGACAAGTTTAAACAATGCAGCCTCCTGGCCTGGGTTTTCGCCGTATCTTAGCCCTTTCCTGACATCGTCGATTGTCCATGAAACCTTTTCATAAAAGAGTGTCTGTCTATTATTACCGTCAATAAAGCTGATTTCCATTTCAGGAGGAAAGTGGTCATCCATTATTGTTTTGTACATTTTTTTAAGGTCATCGTTCATGGTATCGCTCCTGTATTTTTTTACTCAAGCCTGATGGCTTTCAAGTGATTCACTTCAAGTTGTAGCAGGGCAAAACAGTTTCCTTAAAAGATGCTGAAGCCAGATAATTCGAAATCGCCTGGTCATAGCCTGCAGTATGCGCAAATGCTTTTTTTGAAAGATCATATCTCAGCCCAAGGGTTGTTTTTCCATTGTTTGCTTTTAGGGCTGAAACAACGGTTTCATAATCTTCAGGATCTACAATCGATGCAACCCGAATAAAATTTTTAGCTGACGCCCGGATCATGCAGGGTCCTCCGATGTCAATGTTTCCACGAGCTTCTTCAAGAGTCACATCTTTTTTCATTATTGTTTCTTTAAAAGGATAAAGGTTGACAATAACCATGTCGATGGGAACGGAACCGGTGCGCTTGATATCTTGCTGGTGCGAATCATTATAAGTCTCTGTGAGAAGGCCCAAATAAATCTTAAAATCAAGGGTTTTGACCAGGCCGCCTTGTGTCTCAGGCTGGCCGGTATAATCTGATACCTGTGTCAGATAGGACTCAGATGCATCCCCCAGGATTTCCTGTATCTTTAAAAATGTTCCGCCGGTTGAAAAGATTTTAATTTCAGGATTAAGCCTGATCAGTTCCGGAATTAATTCGTTGAGTCCATTTTTATTAGAAACGCTAATTAGAACATTTCTGACTTTGACCAGATCATCAATTTTTTCAACAATATTGACACTCATTTTTTTAATCCGTATTATTTATATAGGTTAGTAAAGGCTTGATGGCTTCGTAAAAAGTCCAATGCCATCAAAATGTTAGCTTTTTACGAGACTGTCAAGGCGTAAAGTACAGAACAATAATTAATGTATGTAAATGAATTGCAGGCTACAGTCAAGTTTTTCATATTTGCACTTCGCTCAAAACTGTTTTATATTTTAAAGAAGAGCTCAAGTTTTGAAGAAGGTATTTGGGGGCATATTTAATCTTCCGATCCCGGGACTTTGAATCCTTAGGGAAGTGAAACATACTATTAAAATTGTTGAAATATTCGGATCAGTCACGATTCACGAATAGTATAATTTATTTCAATCATCTCATGAAGATTATTTTTTCAATTCCTCTTTAACAGCTTTAGCTATCCTTTCTAATGTAAACGGCTTATTTATATATTGACCGGCACCTGATTTTAAGGTTTCTTTTACATCATCTGTTTCAGCGAACCCACTGACAATGATCGCTTTTTGGTTAGGGTTAATTTTCAATATACTCTTGTATGTTTCTCGACCATTTATGCCCGGGTCCATAATCATATCAAGCAATATTAAATCTACGGTATGCTTTTTTAAATACTCAACAGCTTCCTCTCCACTGGAAACGGATTCAGTTTTATAACCTAATGTATCGAGTATACTGCAGGATATTTTTCTTTGCGTTTCCACATCATCAATAACCAAAATCGTCTCTCCATTTCCTTTGTAGTTTTTAATTGGTCTTGATAAATCCTTATCTGATAATTCATCTCTTGTGATTGGAAAGTACAACTCAAATGTTGTGCCATTTTCATCACTTGTCACATCTATGTAGCCTTTATGGTCTTGTACAGTATTCCATACGACAGCCAACCCTAAACCTGTACCACTTCTGCCCATTACCTTTTTTGTATAGAATGGCTCAAATATCCTCCCAAGGTCATTTGATGATATTGCCGGTCCATCGTTTGAGATACTCAGCACGGCATATTCGCCTATGTTTATATCATTATAGCTTTTTATAGGCCTGTCTACATAACGATTTATGGTTGATATAATAACGTTACCGTCTCTCTCAACAGCTTCTGAAGCATTAGAAACTAAGTTCATTACAGCCTTTCTGATGTGAATTTGAGAGCCTCCTACATTTGGTAGTTCGGCATCAAGATTTGTTTTGACCGTAACTGTAGAATGGAACTGTTCAAGTTTTTTAAACTCGGGCGAGAGTAAATAATTTTTGACTATGATATTTAAATTCAACGGTTCTTTAACAGTAGCCACGCCTCTTGCCACTGTTAATAAATCTTGGACGATGGCAGCAGCCCTGTATCCAGACTCCTGAATTGTCTGAATAGGGTTTCTAAGTTTGCTGTCTTCAGGCAAATCCAATAAAATTAATTCGGGATAGCTTAGAATTCCTGACAGGACGTTGTTTAAATCGTGAGCGACTCCGCCTGCCAGAAGTCCCAAAGACTCCATCTTTTTTAAACGGGCAAGCTTTTCTTGGCTCTCCTTAAGTACCTTTTCGGCTTTTTTACGTTCAGTTATGTCACGGGTTATCCCCAGAATGCCAACAGCTTTTCCATCTTTATCGCGAATGAACTTCATAATTGCTTCAGCCCAAACAGTTGAATTGTCTTTACGTATCTGTTCTAATTCTAAAGATCTGGATCTTGATGGGTCGGCATCTCCTTGCTCTTCCAATTTAAGTTCTTCCATGAATACATTATTAATCTTTTCAATGGAAAGCAGTGTCATTTTTTCGGAAAGCGGTTTCTCTATAGCTTCCTGAGCTGTATAACCTGTTAGTTTTTCAATGGAAGGGCTTGTGTACGTGTTATTAAGATTCATATCGAGTGTCCATAAGACATCTGCGGCATTGTCCGCTAAAAGGCGGTACTTTTCTT
>CAZTYY010000186.1:0-4912 GCA_964617785.1 uncultured Desulfobacterales bacterium
TAGACAGGCCAAAATATGCTGAATTGCACAGTTTTAGAACATTTGCCGTGAGTGACGGGTCATACATCACCAGGTCTGCGGCATCTGCCATGGAGCTTTTCGGGTCTTCCGCTATTTTCATGATCTGGGTTGCAACCCGCGGCATTGGTTTTAGTAATTTTATCTCTTTCAGCATCTGATTGATGACACTCATATTTTGATCTCCCCGTTACCTGATACCTTGTTGTAGATATCTCCGGTTTTTATTTCCAGCCTTATGGTCCTGTTGACATTTCCTCCGACATCTTCATAGGAAACCATAACGTTGTTCTTGAAGAACATTTTTCTCAAAGCCGCATGATTTCTTTTACCGATATTGAAAAAGCCTTTCTGGTCCAGAACCTGAGAACCGCCCATTACGGCGATTTTCATTCGCTGCTTTTTTGCGCCAAGTGTATATACCGCCTTGAAAAGGGACGGTATTCCTGTATCTGCAAACATATATGGATTCTTTCGGGCTTTATTTTCATCAAGACTTGACTCCGGAAGCATGTAATGAAGCATGCCCCCTGCCTTGGTTACTGGATCAAAGATCGCGACACCGATGCATGAGCCAAGTGCATATGTAACAAGTGTTGCCTTTGGATCATTGCTTACTTTCATATCAGAGACACCAACAATCAGTTTCACTATCGCACCTCTTTTTTCCGGATCAAATTTTCATATATACGCTTGGTTCGATATACTTTAACGGATGACTTAGTCCGCTCAGGCTCTCTGCCCCGCCGATGATGAAATATCCGTTTTGCCGAAGCACTCGGGACAGCTTGGCCACTACCTGCGTTTTTGTGGGACTGTCAAAATAAATCATTACGTTTCTGCAGAATATGATGTCACAGGTTTCCCTAGGCGGAGCATCCTTTATCAGGTTAAACCGTTCAAAGTTCACCATCCGCTTGACATCATCCTTAACCTTTATATAGTCCTGAAACTTTCCGTTTCCTTTTTGGAAATATGTTTTCAGCATGTGCATTGGAATATTGGAGGCACTCTGCTTTGGATAGACCCCTTTTTTTCCCTTTTCAAGACAGGTATCAGAAATGTCGGTGGCCGTGATTGACGGCCTGAACCCTTTGTCTAGGCAGTAAACAGCCAGGGAATAGGGCTCTTCACCGCTTGAGGATGCCGCACACCAGATCTTCGAACATTTTTTATCCAGGTATCCGAAGCTTTTGGATTCTCTGAAAAAAAAAGTATGATTGGTGGATATGGCATCGAGAAATGCCCTCATCTCGTCAGGGTCCTTTTGAATCATTTTAAAGTAATCTTCCGGGTTGACATTCTGTGTTCTCAAACGTTTTGAGATACGGGCGTTTAGAAGTTCCCGTTTATCCTCGGTCAGGTTTACCCCTATCTCCCGGTAAACCAGATCACAATAGTTTTTAAACAGCCTGTCGTTCAGTTTCTCCACGCCAATGCCCTTTTCTTCTTAACTGTAAAACACTTGAAACAGACTTAGAAATACGCTACTCCACGCTTATCTGAAACAGACCGGACATGTCGAGAATAAGCCCGACTTTTCCGTCAGCCAGTATGGCGCTGCCTGCCAGGCCCTTCACTTTTTTAAAGGTTTCGCCGAGATTCTTGATAACAAACTCTTCCTTTCCAAGCAGTTCGTCCAGAAGCAGGGCTTTTTGTTCACCGTTGTTTTCCGCTACAACTACTATTCCGTCCCATGGATTTGCCTTGTCGTCGCTTCCGGTGAAAAGTTGATCAATCCGCACAAGAGGGATCAGGCGTTCCCTGTGCCTGACCATTTCGCCTTTCTTTTCAACCGTATGACAGTTTTCCTCTTTGGGTCGGAAAGACTCCATGATGGAATGGGCCGGGAGAATATATCTTTCCGCTCCAGCCCTGACAAGCATCCCCTCCACAATGGCAAGCGTGAGGGGAAGAGAAATAGTAAACATACTTCCTTTGCCTACCTCCGAATCTATATCCAGCCTGCCACGGAGCTTTTCAATGCCCTTTTTGACCACATCCATCCCCACGCCTCGGCCGGATACATCGGTTATTTCTTTTGCGGTTGAAAATCCGGGATGCATGATAAAGCTGAAGATCTCCTTTCCGGAAAGGGTCTCGTCTTTGGATGCAAGGTTGCGCTCTATCGCTTTTTCAAGGATTACCTTTTTATCCAGACCCTTGCCGTCATCTTCGATTTCAATGACAATATTCCCGCCTTTCTGATATGCCCTAAGATGAATCGATCCTTTTTTGTTTTTTCCTGCCGCTTTCCTGTCAGCGGGTGTTTCAAGGCCATGGTCCACTGAATTCCTGATCATGTGAACCATAGGTTCATACAGTTCATCCACCACATTTCTGTCGATTTCCGTGTCTTCGCCTGACATGAAAAGATCAGCTTCTTTTCCCGAGTTCCGGGCAAGATCCCTTACCAGCCGGATCATTTTTTGGAATGTATTTTTTACGGGAACCATCCGCATGGACATGGCGATTTTTTGAATGTCTGAAACCGCTTGTGTCACCTGGTTGAGCTGCTGAAAAAATTTCTGGTTAGTCCCGGCCATCTCGAGGCCTATCTGCTTGAACATAGACTGGGAAATGACCAGTTCGCCGGCGAGATCGACCAGGTTGTCAAGCTTTTCCGTATCCACTTTGACCTGAGTGCCCGCGGAACGTTTCCCGGCTTTTTGTGTTTTCAGGGCGGTCTTTATATCACCGGGCTCAACCTTCTTTTCTTTGACAAGTATTTCACCGAGTTTTTTATCCGGATTGTTTTTTTGTGCCTTGAGACCCTCTCTTAAGTCTTTTTCGGTTATGGAGCCTGAATCGACCAGTATCTTTCCTATAGGCTCTTTTTTCTTATCGGCAGTGCCGGAGGCTTTGATTTTTTCGATGAGCCCTTCGACATTAATATCATCAAAAGAAGTAGCTATTCTTGTTTCAAGGCTTTGTTCAACATCTTTCAGCATCAGCTTCAGTGTATCGACTGCTTCAAGGATTATATCGGCAAGTTCATCATCAATGGTCAAATCGCCTGATCTGACGTTGTCAATCAGGTTTTCCGTATGGTGGCAAAAAGAATTCATTTTATCCAGATTGAGAAATCCTGATACGCCTTTAATTGTGTGAAAGGGGCGGAAAATGGAGTTTATGATATCCATGTCTCCCGGGTTTTGTTCAAGCTCGATAAGATTAAGCTCAATGGTTTCCAGATTTTCCCGTGATTCGACAATAAAGTCGCCAAGAATATCGATATCCTCGTCAGTCAGCGCTACTTTTTTTGGTGTTTCTATTTCATTTATGCTTTCAGTTTTTGCTGCTGATTCCGAAATTTCATCTGGTTTGTCTTCTGGTATTTCATCCTGAATATCCCCTGGTTTATCTTTTGAAACAAAACCAAGCGCTCCGAGAACATCGGATATGTCGGAGCTAAACTCCTGCTTATTGCTGATATCCCGCCAAATAGCCTGAAGTGTAGAAACGCCTTCTTCAAGGGGCTTTGTATCCGTCTCTTCATTTAATACCATTTTTCCAAGATAGCCATGAAGGCCACAAACAACATCCGGGAAAGCAGCACAATTGTAATCCGAGGCATTCTCTTCCAGCGAGGAAAGGGCGTTTAAAATTTCGCCCATGGCGGGGATATCATCCTCTTCAAGCATGCAGATTTGCAGCGAAAGGCCTTCTATCTTTTCTCCAATACGTTTGTTTTTTTCATCCGTTGTATTACTCATGGTATTGCTCCATGTAGTTGAGAATATTCATATTTGTTTTAGAGCAAAAGTATTAAAATGTGTTATATGAGTTAGCGGTTGAACGAAAAATCATCAATATGATTTGTTGGGTATCGCCTCGTGATATTTTATCTAAGTAAAATGTCTGATTTTTAGAAAAAGAGCCTTAAGCCTTATACAAGAGGTCTTTCAGGATTTAAATTAAAAAGATTTTTTTATTCTATCAGAAAATTAAAATAATTGCGATATAAAAATCAAATTTCACAGAATTATTTGACGGCTTAGGCTTTGATATTTTCAGATACCTGTCATTTTCTAAAAAAATCGTTCGAGCAGCCTGATTTTAGTGACTTCAACGATCCAAACCTCACAAGTCCCACCAAGCCTTTATATATTCAGCATTTTCCTTTCGCATAATCTCCTTGCCGAGTTTAAAACCGGTGATAAAAAAAGGAATAACTGATACAATTAGCATTCCAGTCATTAAAATCTCCGGCAATACTGATGGATTTTGCTCCATTAGCTTCTCTCCCGGGTATTTTAAATGTAACTTTGCAGACCGGTTTGTTTTTCAGATACTGTTTTTTAATGCCCATAATTTTTCTCCTTATTAATTATTTTTACCTTTACGGCATGCTGATATTTTGCAACATTCTGCCAGCAGACTGTTTTTTTCTTTAAAAACAAGCGCCCTTAAATGTTCATATTGATCAATATTCATATGAGTGTCATGGACAATGGAATTACGGTATTCGTTGGTGACTATTTTCAACTTCTGCAGGAATATTCTCCAGACGCAGATACCGGTTGTCGCGGTAAATTGGTCAAGGAAATCACCATATTCATCCAGGGCATATTCCCCTTCGAGTGTCTTTTTTAATACAAAAAGATATTGCCCCAGGGTCAGGGAGGTCATTTCAGGATAATTTGTGTTATCAACAACCTTTGCAAGGTATGTGAAATATGTCGGTCTGCCTTTAAACTCTCCGGTTTGGTTTACCCTTAAAAATTCCTCATGGCGCCCATTAAGATTTTTCGCAAATGGCCGCACAAGCACTTTGTTTATTTCAGTCTCGAGGCCCTTGCAAAGCTCCATGCCAACCAGGCTGAAGTCAGTATCCTTTGAGTTCTTATCAAGCACGGAAAAGGCATGTTCAGCTGTGGCCAGACAGGATCTG
>CAZTYY010000187.1:0-766 GCA_964617785.1 uncultured Desulfobacterales bacterium
ATGGTGATTTACGGATACAGTATTTGCGCACATCAAGGCAATGATTACCGGATGGGAGGATATTCAGGAGGATGTAGTAATTGAAGATTGGGAAAAAGCAAAAAAAAGAGCATAGGCTACTATTAAAAAAACCTGTGGAAAAAAACAGAGGGGAAAAAAATGAAAATACGCAAAAGAACTAAAAATATTTACAGGTGATTTCAATGCAGCATTAACTTTGGCCCTTGTTTTTGTCGTTGGAACATATTTAATGGTCCCGCCCTATTTGGAAAAGTTCCCAAAATTTTTTAAAAGGAGAAATAATGGGAAGATGTGGCGAGGCACTTCCCTTTTGTTTATTGTTGCCACCCCAACATATTGGGGTGTAGGATTATCAGAAATTTATCAATTTCATTTTTCAGATGGTTCATAGTCCCTGTGTTCTGCAAATGAAATTTACACACAGAAAGCCTTACTGAAAATGACAGATCTGTTGTTGAGGTCACTAAATACAGGCTTTTCGAGCGATTTTTTATGAAAACTTGTGGATCGCCGGAAAAGATCCTTGAAACAAAGAGTCAAGAAAATACTTCTCCCATGCCCTAAAAAACTATTTTTTTGCATGTGATCCGGCATTGAGGAAATCACAAGTTTGCTATGTTCAATCAATTTTATGAATTTGATTCTTATCGAAAAAATTATTAAAAATAAATTGAGACTCCGCATTGTGTAATAAATCGTTTATATGTTTCATATTCGAGAGTAGAATCGTTTTCCATAAAATCAG
>CAZTYY010000187.1:776-2167 GCA_964617785.1 uncultured Desulfobacterales bacterium
ACCCTGTGATGCACCTCGGGGTCTCAACTTGCATCATGAAAAGGCTTCCTTGCTAACGACCACTGAGTCTAGGCACGCCAAGAAGGACCTCATCACCTACAGCACAACGTACAGGCCATGCTGAGGCACGCCATGGTCGCTGTGCGCACACTCCACAAGTCCACTCGTGGACCTACCGGAAAATCATTTTTCCATAAAGATGTTTCAGCCGAAATACCCCATGAAGTACCAGGGGAAAATCTAAAAAAAATAGAGCCGCCGATCCCATCATAAGTTTCTGTTTTTATGTTAGATAAAAGCCTATTGTACATAGGGAAGATTGTCATGTTGAGCTTAGGGTGAAGTTGGGCTGTCATGCCCAGGTTCGATAATATATAAAAATCATCTCGTTGTTCTAATTTTATATCAAGATCTATATTCGTGTTTCCTGATCCTAAGGCAGATTCGTTTTCGATGATATGCTCAACCGGCTCAAGGTAATGATTCCAGTAGAAAAATTGTAAGAATTGAAAACTTATCCTGCCATTATAAAAATACTTTAGTTGGCCGCCGGTTTTAATCCAGTTCAATTCGTCAAAATCATTTTCATTGTCTCGGTATATGCCTGCTTCCACAAGCCCAAGCGTCATGAGGCGATTATCGCCTGGAAAACAGGAGTAGTTAGTACCTGCATTCACTGACAAGTTGTTGTCAAACTGCGAATAATTTTTATAGAAGGAATTAAAATAAAAACTGCTCTTCCCAAACATTTTTTCATGGGACACCTGCTGAGTCAAATTAAGGCGATAGGCAGTAAATGAAGATTCTGATTCATCTGGTGTAGAATGTACGTTATTGTCATACCCAGCATTTACCCCTATGGTTGTGTCTATGGCGAAAGCCTCTAAGTTGAACATCGTCATGACAACCGAAATTATCAGGAAGTAAGATATAACTTTCGCTTCTTGATGATTCAATGAAATGAATGACCAGAATATATTATAAGGACTTAAATTTCGCACTAAAATTATCATATTGAAATGAACGGTCGGGAAGTGGAAGAAGACACCTTACACTTCCCGACTATCTTATTTGTTTACTCTCTTCTGATGGGTGGAACCTTTGCCTTTTGCTCCGTCATGCCTGTTTTGATTTTGATCACCACCGGCAAAAGCAAATGTTGATGTAAAAATAAAAATTGCGGTAAGTATGGTTATTATTTTTTTCATAGTGCATCTCCTTTCCAAAGCTTAACTTACATAAAATGAATGGATATTATTAAAAGGCAGTTTTTATTCAAGGATGTGCTAACCACCTGATTTTGAACCACCCGAACCACCTGATCCACCCGAACCGGAACCACCTGAACCTCCTGATCCACCTGAACCACCCGAACCTCCTGATCCACCTGA
>CAZTYY010000187.1:2267-4788 GCA_964617785.1 uncultured Desulfobacterales bacterium
GAACCTCCTGATCCACCTGAACCACCCGAACCTCCTGATCCACCTGATCCGCCCGAACCGGAACCACCTGAACTGCCTGATCCTCCTGAGTCACCGGAACCAGATCCACCGGGGACAACAGCACCATTTGAATTTCCAGCAGAACTTCCACCATGTCCAGTGTTATCTTTGTTACCTGCACCGGAATTGCCGCCACCGTATTTCGTCGAACCTAATTTCTCAGCCATTACCCCCTGATTAATAGAATATACACACTGGTCGGCGACGATCGATGGGGGCGTATTCATGGCTTGAACCTTAAAGTGGTTCTGTAATTGGCGCATATTCTCAGCGCTATATTTATTTTGAAGTGCCTGGCATGTAGCAGCAGTAATCGAAGCAGAAGAAACACCAAACCGTGCCATTGTCCTGGCCGTCAAAAAGGATTCTTTGACAAGTTCTTCCGCCTGTGTATGTTTCATTTGTCTTGTTTGTTGCCGAACGGCAGTCATAATTTTATCGGCATCCTCCTTATTCAGGCCTGCTTTAAGCCCATCGACGATTGTTTTGCCTATGCCTTTAACCTGTTGCTTATCTTCGGTAATCTGTTTTGCTTGGCGATGCGCATAAGCATATCGCTGGCGGGTTTTTTCCATAGCTTTAACAATAGCTTCATCCGGTGCATTCTTAGCGATACCCTCATGTGCCTTGTTCATCAACGGTGAAATTGGCAGGCCTTCTTCTTCGGCGTCAATCACAACTTGCTGAGCTTTTATCATGTTTCTATGGCTGAAATTATGCTTAGTCATCATTTGTACCATTTTTTCAGCCTGATTGCTTGATACTCCAGCGTTGATCATGTTGCGCGTCTGTACCCTCAATCTCTCTCTATCCTGTTTGGTATCTTCTCCTTGCGCCATAGATACGCAAAGAAAAATACTAAATGTGATCACTGCTATATTTCTTATAATTCTCTTCATAATCTCCTCCTAATATTCGAGTTTATATATCTATAACGTATCAGCAGGAAGAATGTTACAAATCAGGAACAAAAATGCAGTTTTCAGAGCCGAAATCATCTTTTTCCTTTAATGGGCAAGACGGCAGGAAGACGTCATCGTCCACAATATAAAAATATGCAAATTCCGATTTGAATGGTACTGATACTTCCCACATATCGCCATCTATTTTTTTTGCAGAATGTGCCTTGTAGCCGTCAAGTGAGCATCGAAGTTGGACGATATTCGCTTCCGGGTAATTGAGATAAAAACACAGAGTGTCCTCCTTGACTTTGTAAAAATGGCTCTGGCATCCGGCAAGCAGGACAACAAGTAAGATTAAAAAGAACCAATTTTTTTTCATACTCTGTTCTCCACTCGAATAATTGAGTTCATCCCACCGAAATCATCTTTTTCCATAGTCGAAACTGTTGGATCCGTATAGTGCTTATCCCCTTCTAAAATATATGTATACCTGTGTTCACCTTCCGACAGTTTGAATATAACCTCCCAATAACCACTATTGCTGATTTTTTGTAAAGGAATGCGCTTCCAGTCAGTAAAGCTGCCAACAATTTCCACCTGGCTTACATCTGGGCGATAAATCACAAACCGATTGTTAAAACTTATTTTAGTGTTATTTGTTGGCAGGACAATTAAAAATAGAATTGCACATGCGACTGCTGCCGGAATAAGAGCTGCCGGACGTAATAGGTTTTTTATGATTACTATCCAACTTTTTGGCAACTGAATATCAGCCTGCGGCACATGGTCAACAACATCCGACCGAATTAGCATCTCTTGTTGCAGCATCTGTAAACTTTCATGAAAAAATGGAGTGTCGTTCCGCACCTTTTCAATGAAAAAGCGTTTTTCCTCAATGCTTAACTCGTTATCGATAAAAAGACTGATCATGGAATTCATTTCTCATCATCTCCCATCTGAAGATTTTTCTTTAATTTCATCCTTGCCCGGTGGACTTTCACCCGTACATTTGCCGTACTGATTCCAACTATATCTGCAATGTCCTGATATGAAAGCTCACTGCTAACGGCCAGTGAAAGTATGTCTCGTTCCATTTTCTCCAGTTGCTGCATTGCAGCCAGTACTTTTCTGTAAGCCTCTCTTACGAGAATCATATTTTCAGGATCATGACCATCGTCTTGTTGGTTGTCTTCTGTGCGTCGGTTCCGTTGACTTTTTCGAGCTTCGTCCATTACTACGTTTCTTGCTATTTTAAAAAGCAAAGCAACACTCTGTTCATTTGGACCATAGCGTGATAACAGTCGAGTAAAACTTTCCTGCATAGTATCGCTGGAAAGCTGATAGTCTCCGGTTAAGCGCATCAGGTAAGCAAATAGCTTATCCTTATTTTTCAAATAGAACATTTTGTATGTTTTCACACTGTTTTTATAACGCATGAGAAGTGAAAATGTTACACTTTTTTTTACTATAAATATTTTGGGTTTTGTCGCAAAAAAATAATGAAGCCGAGTTTCTCCTTAATACCTGAAATTATGCAGCCAGAGAATAAAAGATTTCTG
>CAZTYY010000188.1:0-4755 GCA_964617785.1 uncultured Desulfobacterales bacterium
TGCCTGTTGGCTGAACCGTTTTTCATAATTGGACTTTTTACGAAGCCATCAATGATTACTTGCTAAACATTTCCGAATATATTAATTGTCATTAAAATTTAACAGTCTCGTAAAAAGTTAATTTGGGAACGCAGATATTGGACTTTTTACGAAGCCATCAAAATTATACTCTGTTCATTTACAGGGGGCAACCCTCTCTATGATGTTTCAGACAACAGAAAGCCATTGCGGCAGGAGACTTTAAATGTCGGAAATAAAAAAGGTTCAAAACAGTATTATTGTAAAACCGGGAAAAGATCTTGTGGCATCTATTGTATCAAAATTTTCAGACGAATTAAAACAGTTAGTTCGGAATTCGCCCCAGGAGATTGTTGTCGACCTGGAAGGCGTTGATATGGTTGACTCTCTTGGTATGGGTGTTCTAATTGCAACACATAATTCTTTAACTGCTAAAAACAGTACGCTGAAAATTATCAACGTTAAGCCGGATATATACAATGCCTTTGTTACAATGCGGCTTAACCATCACTTTACAATAGAAAAAGCAGACATGGGGGCAGCGAAGCAGAGTGAGCCGGAAGAACAAAAAGACTGAGCTTTTAGCGCCGGCAGGCAATTTCGAGAAGCTGGAAGTCGCCGTTCATTTTGGTGCAGATGCTGTTTACCTTGCCAACCAAGAATTTTCTTTAAGAAATTATTCAGGAAATTTCACCGTCGATGAAATAAGTAAAGCTGTTGAGTTTGCACACCGGCACAACGTAAAAGTTTATGTTGCATGTAATATATATTCAAGAAATTTTGAACAGGATGCAATTCATAGTTATCTTGGCCAACTGGGTGATATCGGACCTGATGCGGTTATTGTCGCAGATCCGGGCATTATTCAAGCTGCCCGCAACATCATTCCTGAAATCAGTATCCACCTGAGCACTCAAGCAAACACAACAAACTTTCAGACAGTCCTTTTCTGGGAAAAAATAGGAATTAAAAGAGTAAATGTTGCACGTGAGCTGACGATAAAAGAGATCAAAGAAATCAGTCAGCGATGTTCGGCAGAAATCGAAGCATTTGTCCACGGCGCAATGTGTATATCCTATTCAGGAAGGTGTCTTCTCAGTACTTTTATGTCAAAACGGGACAGCAATCGCGGGATGTGCACCCATCCCTGCCGCTGGAATTATGCAGTGGTTGAAGAGTTAAGGCCTGGAGAGTACATGCCTTTTGCTGAAGATGACAGGGGGTCTTATATTTTCAACTCTAAAGACCTGTGCATGATAGAGCACATCCCCGACATGATCGAGGCTGGTATCGATTCCTTAAAAATCGAAGGGCGGATGAAGGGTATCAACTATCTTGCCTCAACTGTGAAAGTTTACAGGGAAGCTCTTGATTTATACTATGCTGACCCTGCCGGATATTCATTTAAGAAGGAATGGATTGATGAGCTTGCTGCAGTCAACAATCGCTGTTATAGCAAAGGCTTCTATTTTGGGGATCCGGATCAAGTTTCACCAAACTATTTAAACGACAAACCGTTAAAAGGACATCGCTTTGTTGGAAAAGTAATCGGCAGCACCGGAAAACATCTTATGACAGTTGAGGTTCGAAATAAAATTTTTAAAAACGATCAAGTTGAAATTATATGCAGAACCGGACCGCTTGTAAACGACCAGATAGTGGATATTATAACACCTGATGGTAAGTCTGTTGATTTTACCCAGCCCGGCAGTATTGTATCCATTAAAATGAACAATGCGTATTTGCCCAATGACCTTATAAGACGTATCGGAGAAGATGTGTGAAAGGATATATCCAGGTTTATACCGGCAATGGAAAAGGTAAAACAACCGCTGCCATCGGTCTCTCGGTTCGAGCTGCAGGTGCAGGGTTGAATGTCTTTATCGCCCAGTTTATAAAAATGGGTGAATATAGTGAAATAAAAAGTCTTAAAAAGCTTTCAGACCGGATTACCATAAAGCAGTTCGGGCTTGGACGGTTTATTAAAGGAAAGCCTTCAGAAGATGATATTGAAGCGGCGCAAAAAGGGCTTCATGCTGTCAAAGATGCCATGCTATCTGGCGATTATGACGTTGTTATTCTTGAAGAAGGTAATGTGGCCGTTTCAATTGGCCTCTTTTCTGCAAGTGAGATCATAGAACTCTTTACCCTTAAGCCGGACAATGTTGAAATTGTATTAACAGGCAGGAATGCTGCTCCGGAAATCATGGATAAAGCCGACCTGGTTACTGAAATGAAGGATATCAAGCATTACTTCAACAAGGGCGTGGCGGCTAGAACAGGCATAGAAAAGTAAGCATGAGTACAGACCCGCAAATCGCTTTTTATTACTTTGACTACACACTTTTATGATATTTTTTTCTGCTTTTCAACTATCCGCCAAAAAGTAGTCTTCTTGTAAATTCACGCCTGACAGCCCGTTGCGCTGTTTTTAACCAATGGTACTAAATTTGCATTAAAAACAGCAGAAGTCATATGCAGCTGTATTGGCGTTTCATTGTCTCACTTGGCAATTAATGAAGCAATTGGAGCAAAGTGATGATAAAAAATATCAGACAACTTGCAATAAGCGTATTAGCGATTGTTTTTGTACTGTTTTACATTATTATTAAAATCGCCAAATCACTTATTGTATCCTGTGATGTCGAAGTAAATGATATTGTTGAATACAGATAGCCCCGGTATGCATATCTTGACAACTTCATTGTTTGACGGCAAATTTTTCCATGGTCATTAGACATGTCAGGTTTCTTCCTGCCCGGCCGAAAACTCACTTTTGATAATATCACCAAATAATCAAATACCCGCAACAAAGTCTTTGCATATTCCGGCCGACTTTTCCGGTATTTCAAGCATGGGCAAATGCCCAATATCCTCGAAGATAACTTTTCGCGAACCAGGAATTAACGCTTCAAAAACTGATGCATTGCCCACATCCAGGATACGATCTTTGCGCCCCCACAAAATCAAGGTGGGCGCCTTGATGTTTTTCAGCTCATCCTGAAAAACATAGTGGTGATCCCCGTGAATATCGTCAAAAATTTTATGGTTGATCGCCTTATTTTTTAAGGCCTTCTCCGCCAGCACACTTGTGATTGGCCAGATAATAAACGGCTTTTTCTCCATGGCGAAATCCATCAATCCATCAAAGTCATCTGTATTGTTTATGATCAGCGGATTTTTACCGTCCTTGAGCAGTCTGTTAAATTCGCTTTCGTACTTGTAAATTCCCCCTGGGTTAAACAACCATAAGGACAGAACCTCTTCCGGATAGGTTGCCGCATAAAGAGAAGAAATAGCTCCACCCATTGAATTACCCGCCAGATGAAATGTCTGAAGTTTCAATTCCTGCAGAATCTCATGAACATATCCGACCTGATCATCAATATCATAGCGAATGTCCAAATCTTTGCTACTTTGCCCGTGCCCCGGCAGATCCATGGCAACCACATGGTAGTTTTCGGTTAAGTTCGCTGCAAAGCGTACCCAGTTCTCTTTGTTGGCACCAAAGCCATGGATAAGAACTACATTGGGCTTGGACGGATCATCCGGGCTCTCCATCAAAGCAATGGATTTGCCGTTAATTTCTATCTTTTTCACGGAAAGATCAGCTCTTCCATACTCGTAGTTTAAGGCCGTTTCATAGAGGCTGTATTTAAAACCCGAACAGGCAGATAGTGCCATTGTCGAAACAATAATCAGTAGCATGCTGGTTGGAATCCTTGCAAAACGTTTCATTTTCAAACCTTCCTTTTTTGATTGAAAAGCAAAGGGCAATTTTTTTTGGAGATATATATGCCTTCCATTAGCAAAGCAATAGTAAACAAGCGGTTCCAACAATCACCGCTACTAGTTGAAAAATTGAAGGCTTCTGGTTAGCGACCATACTTGGCTGTAAAGTTTGCTTTCTCAAGGGAGTTCGCATTAATCATAAAGCCGATTAATGCAGCGCTCGAATCAGATGGAACAGCATTCTAACTAACTTCGAGACGAAGTTCTTTACCAAGAGCATTTGCGAATTTTTCCAAAGTGGAAAGTTTAATATCCTCTGCATGGTTTTCAATTCTTGAGATAGCGGATTTTTTAGTATTCAATTTTGCAGCAAGTTCCTCCTGCGTAAAACCTGCTTCTTCACGTGCTTGTTTCAGAATCGCTCCGATCTTAAACTGCTCGTATCCTGAATCAAAGTCCTCTGCGAACTTGGGATCGCGGGACTTTCTTTTCTTTATATATTTTTTCAAATCGCTCATTTCCTATTCCTCCTGAAATAATCCTTTTTCCTTTCTTCGGCAATTTTAAGGGCTTGTTTAGGCGTTTTTTGGGTCTTTTTTTGAAAAGCATGAGCCAAAACAACCAGATTCGGGCCATCAAAAAAACCGATTAACCGGAAAATATTTGACCCGGCGGCAGCTCTAACCTCCCAGAGATCTTGAGTATTTACCATTTTCTTGAAGTATATTGATGGTACACGTTCTAGCTCTTCAATAAGTTTTAAAACCCAAGTTACTTTTTGCGTCTGCTTGGATGAAAGGCTATCAAGAAAAGCTTCAATAGGTTTTTGGCCTGAAGCTGTCTTGTAGAATAATATTCCCCGCATTATTTTATAATGTTAACTTGTACGTTAACTTTGTCAAGATAGAAATTGAGATTAGTTTCCGGCAGCGAACGCCACGGATAACCTGGACAAAAAGCGCCAGCTTTTTGGATCAGAGTTCATCCGCTTGATAATCATTGAGC
>CAZTYY010000189.1:0-4535 GCA_964617785.1 uncultured Desulfobacterales bacterium
TACTTTCCTTAAACTCTTTGTTGCGAAGCCGCACCATGACAACACCTTGCTCTTTTGTATGAATATACCTTTCAACGGCTTCAGCAAGCCTTTGGTTAATTCGCTTTAATATCCTTAAACGCGACACCAATGCTTCTGCAGACCATCCCGGCATTTTAATCTTAAGAGGTCTTTCAAAGCCTGGAACAAAAACAGCTGCCACGGGTTCTGTGGATGCAAAATAATCAACGAGATCATTTTCATCCTGTTCCTGGAAATATTCTTTAGATAAAATATCTTCAACTTTTATCTGAAGGAATTCATCGGGGAAAAAAACCAGCTCCAGGAAAGAATCTTTTTCGAAATTTGATGTATCGTTAATGATGGCCTCAAGCTCAGAAAGCGTAGGGTCTAAAAATGTAGAATTGAGAAAATGGTACATGTCATCACTTAAAACAATACCCTTTCTGAAAGTCTTCTCGACTTCGGTGATAAGCAATCTGCATTTTTCATTCATATTATATGCCATCATCAAAAATAATTTACATTTACAGCATTTTCATTGGATGATATTTTAGTGAAGCTCTGGCACCTGTGTCAAGGAAAGTCATCAACCATAAGCAAGGGAGATAGCAATGGCATATAACATCATTCAAACCGATAAAGCACCTGCGGCAATAGGTCCCTATTCCCAAGGCATTCTGGTCGACCAATGGCTTTTTGTCAGCGGACAGATCGGACTCATTCCCACGACCGGCGAACTGAAAAACAATGATTTTTCGGATGAGGTGAATCAGGCCCTTAACAATATGCGGCAGATTCTAAAGGAAGCTGGTCTGGATATTCGAGATATTGTTTCGGTAGATGTTTATTTAGCAGATATCAATAATTTTTCCAGCTTCAATGAAATTTACTCATTATTTATGAGTGAGTTTAAACCTGCCAGGGCTGTTGTTGAAGTCAGCGCTCTCCCGAGGGGGGCCGAGGTGGAGATTAAATGTATTGCACATAAAGACATCAACTATTAGAAACACCATGATTATTGTTTGTCTAATATACTTCTTACAGCCCTGAGAATATCTTTGGATTTATAAGGTTTTTTAATGAGCCTTTCGGCAAGTGCTTCTATGCCGGCCATTTCCGCTTTACTGAAAAAATAGCCGGTTGCAATTATTGCTTTTACTCTTGGATTTATCATAATTATCTCCTCAAGGCAGCGTTTCCCCCCCATGCCGGGCATGATAAAATCAATAATAATGATATCGATCTCTTTATATCTTTTTCTGTAGACGTCCAGGGCTTCTTCAGCATCCGATGCCGTGACTACGTGATAGCCGAATTTTTGAAGTATTTTTTCACCGATCTTCCTGATATCATCATCATCATCAACGAAAAGAACTGTCTCCGAACCCTTATAAGACGCCATGTCATCTTTTCTGACTTTTTCTGTCGCCTTGATTGATATTTTCTCCAGTAATGGAACGTATAATTTAAATTCCGTTCCCTCTCCGGGTTCACTATTGCATAAAATATAGCCGTTATGACTTTTGGCAATGCCGTACACTATAGACATTCCTAGGCCTGTTCCCTTGCCCGGCGACTTTGTTGTAAAAAAGGGCTCAAAAATATGCGCCAGGGTTTTCTTATTCATTCCACAGCCATTGTCAGCGATCGTCAACAAAAGATATTTCCCTGGATTTGCCCAAAAATGAGTCCGACTAAATTTCCAGTCTATTCCTGCAATTTCCGTTTTAATAATTATTTTTCCTTCTTCGGAAATCGCATCTCGAGCATTAACACCTATGTTCATGATAAGTTGTTCAAGTTGTCCTGGATCGGCATTAACAACAATCTCTTCCTTTGCCAAATCAAGTTTGATTTCAATCATTTTAGGTATGGTTCGCTCGAGCATTGAGGATACTTTTTCCACAACATGATTTACGGCAACAGGTTGCAACCGGCTCTCAACTTTCCTGCTGAAAGTGAGGAGCTGCCTTGTCAGTTCAGCACCGCTCATGGTAGTGTTCTTTATTTCCTGCAATTCATCATATCCGAAATCACCGGGTTCCATTTCAAGAAGAAGAAGATCAGCATACCCGCTCACAGCCTGAAGTAAATTGTTAAAATCATGGGCAACACCTCCTGCAAGCGTTCCTACCGCCTCCATTTTCTGGGCATGCAGCAGTTGTGCCTGAAGCTTTTCCTGCTCTGTGATATCTTTTAAAAGACCCACAACACCCGTTATATCACCGTCGGTATCTATATTGGGCGCACCGCTGAGGTTAAAAAGACGTGGTGTACCACTTTTATGAATCAAGGTGCCTGTTATATCTTTTAAAATTTTTTTACCGTCCCTGATATTTTTAAACAGTTTTCGATAGTATCCGGCATCTTCTTCTTTTGCGAAATCGATAAAATATTTTCCGATCACTTCTTCCGGGTCATGCCCCAGTATCCTTTTCCATGCCGGGTTAATATATTTAAATGATCCGTCAAAATTGAGGGTATAAATGATATCCGGTGAATTCAGGCTAAGGGACCTGAACTGATCCCTGCTTTTAAAAAGCTCTTCCTGCAAGTATTTCTTTTCCGACCTTTCCGCTTCGAGACTCTTCAGGACCCGTTTGAGTTGATTTTCAATATGTATCTGCCGGTCATCATTCATTGAAAAAAAATCCTTGTGCGGCACAGTTTCACAACGAAAACCGTCAATCCCTCCTAATAATTGAAATGTTTTATCTCTTTTAAAAACTTATATCTATCCGGGTTAGTCATCTTTTCCATGATTGATTTTATCGAACGCCCCATCGATGGCCCGCTTCAGCATTTCTACTGTTGCCGGTTTGCGGAGATAACCGTCGAAACCAAGCTGCTCAAGCTTATCTGTCTCATATGCTTCTATATACCCGGAAAGTGCATAAATGACCGATTCCGTATTGGTTTGGCGGACGGCCTTACAAAACATTGTGCCATCCATCCCCGGCATACTTAAATCCGTTATGATAAGGGGAAAGGTTTCTTTTTTCAAAATTTCAAGAGCACGTTCGGAACTATCTGATATCGTAACCATATATCCCATTTTATCCAAAACTCTTCCCATAACATCACGCTGCGCTTCCTCGTCATCGATAAAAAGTATTTTCTTTTCATGCATATCAAAATGAACTCCTGTAAGCATCACAACCAGCCTCCAAAAAAGTGTTATTCCATCAAATTCTCTATTACTAAAAATCAGGTGTTATTAAAAATCAGCGGTGTTCCTTATTTCCACTGTATGATATTCAGATAAAATCGGTGAGCAATGAGCCTGATCAATATAGTCGGACCAAGTCAAATATTATTGTGACAATCATACGACAATTCTATCATTCATGCAAGAATATAGTTATAAGAGCTCTATACCCTATGGGCTTTAAAGATATTTGATAGTAGATTCAATGAGTTGTATTGGTTTTAGTTTGAACCTTCTACTTGCTGCAACATTTTTTGTACTTTTTACCGCTGCCGCAAGGACATGGTTCATTTCGTCCAACTTTTGATGCAGAACGTATAAATTGATCCGGAATAACCGCTTGTCCATCATAAAAATACCATTTATCATTCTCTTTTTTAAATTCGGCAAGTTCATGATGGCTCTCACGTCGACCCTTTTGTCTGTATTTTGCAATAAATTCGACCTTTCCCTCATTGTCCCCGGGAGCGCCTTTATCGATTTCGATGATTTCCAGACCAATCCATTCCGACTTCAAGGCCCAATTACGAATGGTTTTTTCTTCATGCTGCTCTCTCTTATCAGGATGAAGGGATTGCAGGATATAATCGACCTCTCCTTTAGAAAAGGCTGTGTATCGTGACCTCATCAGCGCTTCAGCAGTCTGGGCTGAAGAAACTCCGGTCAGAAGCGGTTCACAACAGTCTTTATATTCTTTTCCTGAATCGCAGGGGCATTTTTCCATAGTCCTGCTCCTTCTTTGCAGTAATTTGTTATGCCTATAATTTTGGGGACATCATTTCTTTAGCAACCATTTATCGTATCCTACCAATGTGAAATGTGAATGTAAAGCATGATTTAAGAATGCTCACCATAATTGTACACCATAATTGTTGACCTTAAATACAATTTAATATATAGTACTTTTGTATCACCTTCCTTTTTTCTGACTTACCAGGCCCGACACAAGCCGTAGAAGCATTATCATACCAGGAGGCGAAATGCGTGATGAAAAAGAATTATATACAAAACAAAGTCTTTCTCCACAGTTAGGTGACATGCTCGAAATCATTTCCAGCCAACAAAAACGAATCGCCGATGCACAGGAGAGAAAAGCGTCGGCGGAAGAAAGAAAAGCAGATGCCCTTGAAAAAAGAGCTGAGGCACAAAAGCTAATGACCGATTCTTTGAACAAAATTGCTGAGGCATTATTCCAACAATCCACAGCGCTTCGATCCGAAAATATTGGCGAGCTACTTGATATTACACATAAGGACATATCTTCCGATCCTGAGCGGACGGATATGGCTGAAAAGATTGAAGCGTCGGAACCTGAATCGGAACC
>CAZTYY010000190.1:0-2838 GCA_964617785.1 uncultured Desulfobacterales bacterium
TCGGATAGCCACGTCTGAAGCCGGCGGTATGGTTGAAATTGTAATTTCAGACACTGGCTGCGGAATACCAAAAGAGAATCTGTTAAAAATATTTGACCCGTTTTTTACAACAAAGGAAGTCGGAAAAGGAACAGGACTCGGGATGAATGTTGCTTATAATATCATAGAAAAACATGGTGGCACCATAGATGTTTCAAGCGCGGTCGGAAAAGGAACAACATTCTGTATAAAAATTCCAGTTGAAAGGAAAAATAAGGATGAGCGAAAAGAACCACACACTTTTGATAGTAGATGACGAGACCAGAATTTCGACCAGCCTGAAACGGATGCTGAGGAATGAAAACTACATTATTCATATAGCCGATTCAGGGCGGGAAGGGCTTGAGATTATTAAGCAGCACCGGATCGGTGTTGTTATGTCCGATCTGATGATGCCTGAAATGGACGGAGTGACTTTTTTGGGGCATGTAAAAGAATATGATAAGGATATTGTAGAGATCCTGCTGACCGCCCATGCAACACTGGACAATGCCCTTTCCTCCATCAACCGCCTACAGTTGTTCGGTTATCTAACCAAACCATGGCAGATGGAGGAGCTGAAAGGAACCTTGAAAAGGGCGTTCGAATATCACAATTTGATCAAAGAAAACATACGCCTACTGGACTTGACGAAACAGCAAAACCTGGAATTGAAAGATATGAACGAAAACCTTGAGGACCTGGTTAAGATAAGGACTCTTCTCCTTGAGGAAGCTGTTCACGAAGGAATCGGCATGCTTGCAATGGCTGCCGAGGCAAAGGATGACGACACCGGCGGGCATATATTCAGGATTCAAAGCATGACCTTTGATTTATGTATTGGAATGGGTCTGGATCAAGAAACGGCTGAAAAAATTGGATTGTTCAGCATCATCCATGATATTGGAAAAATTCATATACCGGATGACATACTCCAAAAACCAGGCAAACTGACTCCTACAGAGTACGAGCTGATGAAGGGACACTCGGAGGCGGGGGAGAGGATTCTAGGTGTGAAACCGTTTTATCAGACAGCCCGGGAAATTGCCAGAAGCCATCATGAAAACTGGGATGGCTCAGGCTACCCTGACGGATTAAAAGGAGATGAGATTCCGTTTCCCGCAAGGGTAGTGGCAATAGCCGACGTATTTGACGCCCTTACAAACAAAAGGCCATATAAGGATGCCTGGAGCAGAGATAGGGCTGTAGAAGAAATCAACAATCTTGCCGAAACTAAATTTGACCCTGAAATCGTGAAAGTATTTCTTGAAATCGAGGAAAAAAAAGCGGATCGAAAAAATGGAACAGAAAAGTAGCCATACAGTCTTGTTTGTTGACGACGAAGAGTCGATTACCAAATCGCTCAAAAGTTATTTTCGAAAAGAGCCTTATACGATTTATACAGCCTCGGGCGGACAGGAAGGGCTGGATGTTTTGAAAAAAATTGGGGAGCCTGTTTCGCTGATTATTTCAGATCAGCGGATGCCCGGCATGACAGGCTCGGTGTTCCTTGAAAAATCATGGGAGATTTTTCCTGATGCAATAAGATTCCTCTTAACCGGCTATTCTGATATTGATGCGGTTGTTGATGCAATAAACAAAGGTAAAATACATCGTTATCTTTCAAAGCCATGGAATGATGATGATCTTGTAATTCAGGTGAGGCAGTCCCTTGAACAGTATGAACTTGAGCTTGAAAATCGCAGGCTTCTTGTACTTACCCAAAAACAGAACAAACAACTTTACGATTTCAGTCTGAATTTGAATAAAGAGATAAAGAAGGGAACAAGAGAAATAGAAGAGAAAAATAGGCAGCTTGAAGAAGGTTTTATTGATACGATACGCCTGTTGACAACATTTATTGAGGCAGTAAATCCCGTGCTTGGAAAATACATGAGGCATACTGCCAAACTGTCAAAAAAGGTCGCGATTCAATTTGGCTTGGACAATAAGGAAGTTGATGCAATAGAAATGGCAGGAATGATACATGACATCGGTTTTTTGGGAATGCCGCAAACTTTGTTTGAGAAAAGCGAAAAGGAGATGAAAAGTGACGAGTTTGTCCAGTACAGTCACCATCCGATTGTTGCATATCTTGCGGTCCAGACCGTGGAAAAACTTATAGAGACTGGGAAAATTATACTCCATCATCATGAGCATTTAGACGGCAGCGGTTTTCCGGATGGATTGACGGAGCACGAAATGCCTGTTGGATCCAAAATTATAGGAGCTGCTTCGTATTTTTGCAGGATAATTCACACATGGCCGAAAGAAATGCACCTCGTCAATGAGAAGGTCAAGCGGGCTTATAATTTTTCGCCGGATGATGTTAAATCGCCTTCAGTATCCGAAACTATTCGAAAGATTGCTGAAAAAGCGCTGCTTATGGAAGCCAATGCAAAATATGATCTTGAAATTATCGCAAAGCTTTTAAAGCTTGATGGAGAAATTCAAAAGGTCGAAAAGTCAAAAAAAGTTGAGACGGTCAGTATCTTGGCATTGCGTGAAGGAATGACACTTGCAGAAGACTTGTTGACGGTTGATGGAAAACTGCTTCTATCCGAAGAAACCATGCTGAAGGAAGGCCAGATCAATTCTATTGTCGATTTGCTGAACAGGAACTTGGTTGATAATAAAATCGGAATTATTGATACCGGAGGTGGAAAAGGCTGAATTTATGGACAGAGCGACAGTATTTAATAAACTTGATAAAGTCAGCGATCTGCCGACGCTTCCCGCTATTGCCATGGAAGTCAACAGGATGCTCAATGATGATAAAGTTACCATAGACAGCCTGAGTAAAACCATTGAAAAAGATCA
>CAZTYY010000190.1:2938-4530 GCA_964617785.1 uncultured Desulfobacterales bacterium
GGATGAAAGCTTTCTTGCCGGTATACTTCATGATATGGGAAAGATTATTCAGCTTCAATTTTTTCCTGATATGTTTAAAGCTGTTGTTGTAACAGCAGCAGAAAACGGCATTTCTTTTTATGAAGCTGAAAAAAAGGACAAAATAACAGATCATGCAAAGATCGGCGGGTATTTGGCCAAAAAATGGCAGCTTCCCGCCAGTTTGACGGATACCATAACAAGACATCATTCGATGGACGGCTCATCAAACTCCGACCTTATTATTAATGTTCACACGGCAAACATACTTGCCAATGCTTTTTTACCAAAAGAAAAAAAGCCGAAAATGTTATCCGAGATTCATCCTGATGCGCTTCGAAAAATAAAACCAACAATATCCACCATAAATGATTGGCTTCCTCAAACAATCGAAGAAATCGAATCTGCCTGTGAGTTCTTTATGGAAGCTGACATTGAAAAATAAGTTTCTCAAGGAGAGAACATATGTCTTCCGAAAAAAAACATAATATACTGGCAGTAGATGATGAAAAGAGTATTTTAAACTCCCTGAAACGGCTTTTAAGAAAGGAAAATTACCATTTGTTCACAGCATCAAGCAGTGCTGAAGGGCTTGAAATACTGGATAAAAATGAAATGCAGCTTGTTATTTCAGATCAGCGCATGCCGGAAATGAGCGGTACGGAATTTTTTGCAAAGGTTAAGGAAAAGTACCCTGATATTTTAAGAATTATTCTTACCGGATACACTGAAGTGGATTCAATAACAGATGCCATAAACAAAGGGCACATATACAAATTTTTCCTTAAACCATGGAATGACCAGAATCTTATACTCGAGATCAGGCAGGCTCTCGAACAGAGCGATCTTATTAAGGTTAATAAAGAACTGCACGAAAGAGTTTTAATTCAGAACAAAGAATTGACAAGGATGAATAACAACCTGGCTGATATTGTGGCGGAGAGAACCAGAAATCTCGAATTAAAGAACCAGGCGCTTAAACTTTCAAGGGCTGTTCTTGAAGATGTGCCGATAGGTGTTGTCGGTGTGGGTTCAGACGGTATGATTGTCCTCTTAAACAGAATGTCTCAGGACCTGACTTTCAAAGATCAGCGGATTGAAATCGGGAAGAACCTGTCAAATTATTTTTCTGAGCATGTGGAAGAGAAATTCAATCAGGTACTTTCCGGCAATACTCATGAAAAAATAGAGAGATATGAAATACTCGGCCAACATTATGACATAAGTCTTGTTCCTCTGTCGGGAAAATTTAAGGGGAACGGTGTGGTAATGATACTGATGAATAATAACTGAAAAAATATCATGGCTGAATTTGATGAAAAGGAAAAAAGACTGACGGTAAAGATCGTCTATTATGGTCCCGCCCTTAGCGGAAAAACAACCAACCTCATGCAGCTTCATGACATCCTCAATCCGCATAAATGCGGTGACCTGATGTCGTTTGAAACTAAAGGGGATCGCACCCTTTTTTTTGACTTGCTTCCGATGCTGATTACTTCTGAGAGCGGATTTACCATAAAGCTGAAACTGTTTACCGTGCCGGGGCAGGTTTCACATGACGCCACACGAAAAGC
>CAZTYY010000191.1:0-4494 GCA_964617785.1 uncultured Desulfobacterales bacterium
ATATACACGAATCCCCAGTCTTTAAATGGGTTATCCTCTTCGGTTGTATCAAATATTCCCATTCCCACGTTTTCGTCATTAAACATTGCCAATACTTCCCCTTGCTCCTGCGTACATTTGGGAGCAAGAAGCCCATCAAGAGCAGGATTCACAGCTTTAAGAAAGTCATTAATCCCCTCAACATTATAAGCTCCACTTGTCAACGGGTCCCAGCACGCACCGCCACCTTGAAAAAATATGACTATCTTATTTTTTCCCTTCCTCTTGCCACCTTTTACAAAAAAAGTAAATTCGTCATCAGTGGTGCCCGGAGCACCTGTACATGCGGGTGCAAAGTCCACTCCATCAACCTCGTAAGTAAAGCCATCGGGGAATACTTCCGTCCATTCACCGGGCAGACCGCCGGCAAGGGCGGTAGAGGCTAAGAACAAAGAAGATAAGATAAAAATGCTGATCTTAAACAATTTGAAGCGTTTCATTTTGTCCTCCTTTCATACAGCTATAATTAATTTGACGAACAAAAAAAGCCGAGCGACCTTTTTCAGGCAACCCGGCTATATAGTGAAGACCCGTAACGTTCCGTCTCCTTATCACGCAAGATTCGGCTTTTTTGTGAGCGTGAACAGGCTCCCTTGTATAAACATTGTTTATTTTGCCAATGCGTGTTTGTCAAGAAATTAAATATAAATGTTTGATAACAGTGAAAAAGGTGTTTCAAAGGTGACGGGTTGGCTTTGTCTATTCGAGTATCAATTCTGGTCAAGAATCAATTTTGGTTATTTCAAACAAAGAGTTTCGTTTCATATTATTACGATGTCACGATATGAAAATTATGATTTGACACGGCTCCGCGCTTGCAATATAAGGACAATATACAAAGCACTAGTCATTTTATTAATCGCAATTTAAAAGTCATGAAAATTTATTGTTAAACCGTAAGGTTAAGTTGTTTTTCGTGGGAGATTTGTTTTTCCTCCGGGGCCTTGCGATTATTTTTCCTACAGCGCACAGTTTAATTTTGCCTGTAGCATTTGCAGTTTTTATTAACTTTCAGCAAAGGAGGGGCAATATGAGTATTTACAAGATTATTGAACTTGTAGGCACAAGTGAGACATCATGGGAAGATGCAGCAAAAACCGCAGTTGAAACCGCCGGCAAAAGCCTGAAAGATTTGAGGATTGCCGATGTGATCAAAATGGACATGAAAGTTGAAGATGGAAAAGTAGTTGCGTACAGGACCAGAGTAAATCTTTCATTTAAATATGATATTTCTTAAAAAGACTTTGAATTCATTTTAGTACACATAACCGGGCAGGCCATTGTGCCCGGTTATGTTTCATTTTAGGGCGGAGAAAGTATTATAATGCAGACCGGTTCACAATCTGTTCAGAGAAGGCAGTACAAACGCTTTAAAGTAGAAGGCGGCACTGTAGGTGTTGCTAAGTTCCAGTTTACAAAAATGGGTCAGATCAACGATATCAGTAAGGGCGGATTATCGTTCACGTATTTTGATAGTGGAGACAATCATGATCAAATCCCGGACGAGTCTGAACTATCGATATCCATGGATGGTAAAAATTTTTATATCGAGTCTGTACCTTTTGTTACAAGGTCGGACTTTAAAGTAAAGCCGGACTTTCTGGAAATAAGGCAGCGGTGTGTTCAGTTCGGCCGGATTTCTCCGTCTCAACAGATTCATATGGATTACATTCTTTCAAATCTTACTATCAGATAGACCCGGCTACTTCCTTAATATCTTTTTCACTGAAAACACGAATATTGTTTTTTTCAAGAAGTGCTGATGTAACGCCTTTTCCAGGCTTATATTTTTTGGAAAAAGTACCATCGTAGATGTAGCTGCTGCCACAGGATGGGCTTCCGTCTTTTAAAATGGCAAGCCCTATCTCAAGGCGCCTTGCCTTTTCCAGGGCGATTTGAGCGCCCGCCAGGAAACAGTCTGTGACATCCCTGCCATCTGTATTGATAATTTTGGCTTCACCACCAAGGACAGAGAAACCATCTCCACCGACAATTTCTGCAGGCGGCCGTGGGACAGATAGGCCGCCGGCCATTTCCGGACAGAACGGCATCAAGATTTTCATTTGATACCATTTGCCAAGAACAGGATGGACAGGCTGAACAATTTTGCCGTCATAACGAACACGCCTTCCAACCAAACAGGCGCTTACCAGGATTTTCATCATATTGTCATTTGTAAAAGAAATGTAAATTACACTTGCCCGCCTTGTAATTTACGAATTCATCCCATAAGTAGTATTTCAAACGTCATTCAAGGCATTTCAAATACAGTTCGAAATTTTTTAGAGCATAAAGTCAGGAATTTGTAAATACGATACTCGTTATTGACTTTACGATAAAGTTTAAACACTTTCAATATAGAGCTGGAGGAATCCACAGCCATGGCATCACGCTTTAAGAACATTCTGCTTATTTACCCTGAAGTTCCAAAGAACACATACTGGAGTTTTCAGTATGCACTGAAATTTATAAAAAAGAAAAGTTCAATGCCGCCCCTCGGCCTTATAACAATCGCAGCCCTTTTTCCCGGGCACTTCAATCTTAAACTTGTCGACATGAATATCGAGGAGTTAAAAGAAGAGGATATTATATGGTCTGACGCTGTTTTTATTTCTGCAATGATCGTCCAAAAAGAGTCCATGGCGGTTGTTATAGACACATGTAAACGACTGGGCGCCACCATCGTTGCAGGCGGCCCATATGTGACATCAAGTTGGCGCGACATATCAGGAGTCGATCATTTTATACTGGGTGAAGCTGAGAACATTTTTAATAAGTTTCTTGATGATTTTGAAAACGGGATAGCCGGAAAAGTTTATTCGGATGCAGTGTATCCTGATATTACAAACTCTGTTATTCCAAGATTTGACCTTCTCCAACTTGACGCCTACGGGTCAATGGCAATTCAATACAGCAGGGGCTGCCCTTTTAAATGTGAGTTCTGCGATATTTGGAAAGCCTATGGAAATAAGCCGAGACTGAAATCTACTGAAAATATATTAAAAGAACTCGATGCGCTTTTCCGGTTAGGGTGGAAAGATGCTGTTTTTATCGTGGACGATAATTTTATCGGAAATAAAAAACAGGTCAAAAATGACTTGCTGCCGGCGCTCGGCCAATGGCAGAAAGACCATGACTATGTGTACCGGTTCTTTACCGAAGTAAGTATCAATATCGCATCTGATGCAGACCTTCTCAATGGTATGAGAGAAGCTGCTTTTAATGAAGTGTTTATCGGCATTGAAACACCTTCAGTAAAAGCTTTGAAGGCGGCGGGAAAAAATCAGAATTTAAACATCGATCTGCTGGAAGCAGTCAAAACCATTCAGGGATACGGAATAGAAGTAATGGCCGGTTTTATCCTTGGCTTTGACAGTGATTCCGACGATATCTTTGATCGCCAGATTGAATTTATTCAGAAAGCAGGTATCCCACAAGCCATGATCGGTCTTTTGACGGCACTTCCGGGAACAGATCTTTATGACAGGATGAAAAAGGAGAAAAGGCTTATTGCCGAAAGTTCAGGAAACAACACACACAGTATGATGACCAATTTTCGAACAAAAATAGACAACAACAAATTAAAGAATGGATACCAGCACGTGCTTGCTTCTATTTACGACTTTAATCTGAAAAATTACTTCAGGCGCTGCACTGTTTTTATGGACAACCTGGGGCCGGCAGATCATTTTCAAAGAAAAATCGGGTTAAATGAAATTAAAATGCTGGTAAAATCATTTGTGCTGCAGCCTTTTACACCGTATGGATACCAGTATATGAAATTTGTCTTCACAAACTTCGTCAGGCGCAGGCAGATTTTCGGAGAAGTGATAAAATTTGCTATTATTGGGCATCACTTTTATACCATTACCCAGGAAACCCTTAAAATTGAAAGAGTATCCTGTGAGCTGGATGAAGGTTTAAGCTATTTAAGCGGTCAGCTAAGTCGGTATTCTCAGCAAGTAACGGATAACTCCCGGGAAGCGGTTCAATCACTTAAGGATCTCTGGAAGAGAAAAAAAGAACTGCTCAACAGTACCGGACAAAGAATTGATAAAATTCATATTGATTTCCGGGATGAAATTTCGAGAAAATATGCTGAAGTTTCGGAACGGCTTTGGCAGTTATTTCAAACCTACGAACGTGACCTGCATAATGCGGGGATAGTGTAAACGTATTCCTGCGTCCACTGAGTCCCTCACCACGGCAACGCCACTATTTCGCTTATTTTTTGTTGACATAACAGCAGTTTAATGATTCTGTGAATAGCGTTGATTGTTATGGGAGTTATCGGTTTTGCAATGTCAAGGATGAATCTCCCAATAATTATTAAGCGATTTATCGCAGCAAGTTAAAGCTGATATTAAGGCAGGGCAAAAGTGCCCGAAAACACCCTTAATACAAATAGTGAAGAAAACCGACGCCGACGATGAGCAGCAGAAAGGTCATCCAGCC
>CAZTYY010000192.1:0-4385 GCA_964617785.1 uncultured Desulfobacterales bacterium
GCTGATATTATAATCAGTTTTCCTGGTAAGCTTTGTTTCATATAATAACGTTATTCTGTTTTGTCCTTTAGCGCTGCAAAACGCTGGGATATTGTTTCAGCCAATATGGCTGAAAGAAATACATGATTGCTGTCAGTGATGATAATGGCACGGGTTTTTCGGCCGAAAGTGGCATCAACCATATGCCTCGATGCCTTTGCCTCATCTTTTACGCGTTTCATGGGTTGGGAATTGGGCGGCATGATGCCAATGACATGCTCTGCAACAATGTTGCAACCAAAACCGATATTTAACAGTGACTGCTCCATACCTTTTCTCCATTATTCAATATTTTGCACCTGCTCCCTGATTTTTTCAAGTTCAGATTTTACCGCAACAATGGTATGCGAAACATCTGCATTGCATGCTTTGGAACCTATGGTGTTGAATTCCCGGTTGAATTCCTGCAGCAGAAAATTGAGTTTTCTGCCGGCCTGCTCAGGTGAATCCATGATTGAACGAAACTGCTTGATATGGCTTTTTGACCTTACAACTTCCTCTGAAATATCACTTCGATCAGCAAGAAGCGCGGCTTCCTGCGTGATACGGCCAGGATCGAGATCGACAATACCTTTTGTCAATGCAGCTATCCTCGCTTGCAGGCGATCCCGGTATATGGCAGGAATATCTGAAGAAGTCTTCTCAATCTGATTGATACTTTTTTCTATATAGTCGATTCGTTTATTAATATCATTGGCAATAAACTCTCCTTCCCTCTGTCTCATGATATTCAGTTCATTGACAGCTGTAATAACCGATTCCTTTATTACAGGCCATGCATTTTCGATGTTTGCTTCATTCTCCACAGGAACTAACAAGCCGTTTGCGGCGGCAAAAAGATCGAGGGATAGCGGACCGTCAAGGCCCAGACTTTTTTTAAGTGTTGTTAAAGCATCATAATATCCTTTAGCCATTGATTCATTAATTTCAAAGGTTTGCGTCTGCTCTGAAGTATTTTCTATTTTAATTTTTACTTCGATCCTTCCCCTTGAGGTTTTTTCAGTGATAAGGGCCTTTATTTTTTCTTCAAGCAATTCATATTTTCGATGAGTTCGAAGTATGATATCAAGGTACTTATGGTTGTATGAGCGTATTTCCGTATGGGCTGAAAATTTGTCGTTGCTGCTCTCAGCCGTGGCATATGCAGTCATGCTGTTTATCATAGACTAAAGTCCCTATATAAACTGACGGTCAAATTTATATTTTTCTCTGACCTGCCTTAGAAATGCACGCATATCCGGATCGGAATAGTCGGGATATGTCCATGGCAGTGTCTGAAAATCGTTTTTTTGAAAGATAAGCGTCAGGTCAGCATAAATTCCTTTTCCGATATGTATCCGGTGCGTGAAATTTTTTCCGGTTGCGAGTACGAATCGTTCAAGAAGCATGTATCCCGGATCTATATTGACCATACGCTTGTTGTCTCTTAAGTAAAAGGCTTCAAGAGAATTTGTTTTAAGCTTGATGTCAGGCAGATCATCCTGGCTAATCAGCTGTTTAAATACAAGAATACGTCTGAAAAGCGGTTCCCCCATTTCAGATTTATAATAGCCTGTAAAGTTAAAGGGAAACCATTCGCTCACTATATCGATCGGGCCGAAATTGTCTGCAAGCTTTTCTGCCAGAGTATAAAGAAGGGCTTTATCCTTCATGAAAAGTCCTGTGACAAGTTTTGCCGGTTCGGGTTTTTTAGGCAGACTCATGGCTGTCAGGCCTTTTGATCAGCTTGCAGGATCGACAGGTTTGGCTTCGTCAATAAGCATGATCGGGATATCATCTTTTATTTCATATAAAAGCCTGCAGTTGTCGCAGATCAGTCCGTCTCCGGAATCGTTCAGATAAATGTCGCCCTTACACTTAGGGCATGCAAGTATGTCAAGAAGTTCTTTGCTGACTGCCATAAAAATATTCCTCTCAAAAAGTTGTTTTCCTTATTAATGGTTTATCAGAATAGTTGTCAAGAAAATATCGGTAAAAAATTATTTGCTTGTTTTTCAGGGAAACCTGTCTGCGATTCGGGTTGTGCTGTAACCTTCAAGAAGCTTTACAAGCCGGAGTTCGCCGCCGTAAGATTCGATTATATCGCGTCCTGCCACTTGCTCGGGTCGGTAATCGGCGCCTTTTACTAGAATGTCGGGTCTGAGTGCCTTAATGAGCGCCAGGGGCGTATCCTCATCAAACAGTACGACCATGTTAACGCTTTCGAGAGCGCCGAGGATGGCTGCCCGGTCATGTTCATTAAGTATGGGACGTCCACCGCCTTTAAGTCGTTTAACAGACGCATCTGTATTAAGCCCTATGATAAGGCAGTCACCAAAGGAACTTGCCTGGTTAAGGAGATCGATGTGGCCTGGATGGAGCAGGTCAAAGCATCCGTTTGTAAAGACAATTTTTTTCCCTGTTGCTCGCCATGACTGTATCTGGATGAGTGCTGCGTCAAGGGCGAAGATTTTAGCGACGTTTTTATCGGAACCGTTCCTGCGGCCTTTTTTTAAGGCCATATCAAGTTCAGAGAAAGTCACAGGTTGTGTCCCCAGTTTGCCGACAACAATGCCGGCAGCAGTGTTGGCGATCCTGGCTGCTTTGGAAATTGAAAAACCGGCAGCAAGTCCTGCTGCAAGTGTTGCGATAACCGTATCTCCTGCCCCTGAAACGTCAAATACTTCCCGACTTTCTGCTGAAATGGTCTCTGTCTCATCATTATTCATAACAAGGCACATCCCTTCAGGACCTCGTGTGACAAGAAGATTTTTAAGACCAAACTTGTCCCGGACAGATTTTGCACAGTCTAAAAGCGCCTGTTCATTACCCTCTGTTTCTGATCCGGATGCGAGCTCCAGTTCGGCTGTATTTGGTGTAACACATGTCACGCCTCTGTATCGTTCCCAGTCTCGTCCCTTGGGGTCCACGACAACCGGAACTTCGGCGTTTTTACACATGGAAATGATCTGTTCGCAAACTTCAGGAGAGCTGAGGACACCTTTTCCGTAATCAGACATGACAACAGCACGGCATGAAGGGAGATTTTTTTTAAAATGCTTTATGATTTTTCGTGAAACTTCGGGCAATGTCTGTTCTGATTTTTCTTCATCAAGTCTGAAAAGCTGCTGGTTATTGGCCATGACCCTTGTTTTGGTTGTGGTCCACCTGGACGCGTCCACCTGAAGTATGGTGTTGATCCCTTTTGCATTAAGGATCTGCTGCAGGCGGTTTCCTGCTTCGTCAGCTCCGCGCAAGGCAATAAGGCATACAGGACATCCCAAACCTGAAAGGTTGGAAGCGACATTGCCTGCCCCTCCCGGAACCTCGGTTTTGCCCAGCGCTTTGACAACCGGCACCGGCGCTTCTGGGGAAATTCGTTTTACTTCTCCCCACTGATACCGGTCAAGCATTACATCCCCGATAACAACCACGCTGTTTTTTAAAAATATATCCTGATTTAATATCCTGTTCATAGCTCAGCCCTTTCATATATGGCGGCAGCTAACATCGGAATCATTATTTCATGATGTCCTGTAATTGAATACCCGATGCCGCCGGGCAGAACCGGGCGTTGGACAACATTAACAGTCGGCCTGTAATGCTGTATCATATCAAAATTGGCTGTTGTAAAGTTTTTTACATCATGCCCGAGATTACGAGCAACAGCAAGTGCCTTGAGAAAAACCTCCGGCATTATGACCGAGCTGCCGATATTCAGAACAACACCGCCATCGCCTATTTCCGAAACAGATGACGCAAAAATTCTGAAATCGCGTAAAGATGCGTCTCCTATCGCCGCGCCATCGGCAGTTGGGTGCTGGTGAACAATATCCGTGCCGAGTGCCACATGGAGAGTATACGGAATTTTCAGGTTATAGCAGCGGGCGATCAGTGTTCGTTCGATAAAAGGAGGGTTTTCTTTACAAAGGGCTTCTCCAACTGCTTCGCCGAGGCCTTTTCCGTCAATTGAAGCCTTTTGTGCGGCAGCATTTACAAGCGCTGCGGTATCTTCCGCCATGCCAAAGGAGCCGTCTTCAAGGCTGACTGCAACATCTTCAGATGTGGTGCCGAATCTGGCAAGTTCCGTATCATGAATGGCGGCGGCACCGTTTGATGCAAAGTGTGCGACAAATCCGCGTTCTGCAAGGTCGACAAGGACAGGGCTGCAACCTGTCTTGATCACATGCCCTCCTATCATAATGATGACGGGCTTGCTTCTGTTTTTTGCTTCAACAACGGCATCGGCTACGGCTTTAAAATCATCAGCCTTTAGAAGACCCGGAAGATTGTCCAGAAATTCACGGAAAGTCATTCCCGGTTTTGGCGGCACAGCCTCTTTTGAAGTGCTGACGAGTGATTTCCTG
>CAZTYY010000193.1:0-4314 GCA_964617785.1 uncultured Desulfobacterales bacterium
TATGCCATCATTAGAGTAAATTATTCTTTCACCTAACCATTTAAATTAATTCAGGATGTCATATTTGCTTAATTGTTTTTAAATTGTTAAAAATTAAGATTGTCTTATTTGATAGGAATGTTGTCTTGTGAAATAAGAAAAGACTTTTTTTATTTTAGATAAACATTTGACATTAATAAAGAATTTAATGTTTCAAAAAAGTATCGTTGAAATCCGCTTATTTGAGAAGAAGATGGGATTACATATTAAAACATGCTAAAAATATTGCTAAATCCATTAACAACTCTTCTTTCCTGACAGGTTTTTTGAATGTTTTAATCGCACCAAATTTTTCTGCCGGCAGAAGATAGTCTCCAGAGCCTATTTTGCTGCCACCCGAGATGGCAATAATCTTAACATCCGGATAATCCTTCTTTAGATCCCGGATTAACTTTGTCGAAAAATATGGTCGAAAATATGATTGTAAAATATTGACGGATAAATTAGAAACATGTACTTTTCAAGACAGGTAATGAATCACAGGCGAAAGGCAGCGTAAACTATGACTACATTAAAATATATCCTGGGCCCCATGCGTCTTCCATTTCTTATTTTGACGCCGGCATGTGTTGTACTGGGTCTTTCAACCGCAATCTGGATGTCAGGCCAGGTGAGTTATTTTCGATTTATATTGGCTTTAATAGGGGCTTTTTCAGCGCATATCAGTGTAAATGCATTTAACGAGTATTTTGATTTTAAAACCGGTCTGGATTTTAAAACAGAGCGCACTCCCTTCAGTGGTGGAAGCGGCGCTCTTCCAGAGAGGCCGGAGTTTGCACGACATGCATTAATAACGGCACTTGTAACATTTATTATTACAGCTTTAATAGGTTTGTTTTTTCTGTTTGTCAGCGGTCCTGCACTTCTGCCTTTGGGTGTTTTCGGACTTCTGATTATCATCGGATACACACCATTGCTTACACGCAACAGTATTTTGTGTCTGTTTGCCCCGGGGGTAGGTTTTGGGCCGCTTATGGTTATGGGAACGGATTTTGTTCTCACAGGAGAGTATTCCATGACCGCTTTTTTCGCCTCCCTTGTTCCGTTTTTCCTTGTAAGCAATCTTCTTCTTCTAAATCAGTTTCCAGACGTTGAAGCGGACAAAAGTATCGGCAGAAGCCATTTCCCCGGTGTTGCCGGAAGGAGAAAAAGCAGTTTCATCTATACCAGCTTTATACTTTTGACTTATTTGTCGATCATTTATGGTGTTGATTTACAGTATTTGCCAAAGTACAGCCTGTTGGGGCTCATCACTTTTATTCCCGCACTATTTGTATGCGCCGGTGCTTACAGATATGCTGAAGATATCCAAAAGCTGATTCCCTATATGGGCATGAACGTAATAATTAATATCGCCACGCCGCTGCTTGTTGCAATCGGCCTGTTCCTGAGTTAAAGATTATTAATGCTTAAACTCTGTAGCGGACTTACAGAAAATCAGGTGAACACATTCACAGCAGTTCTTGCATCTGCAGGGATATCCTTTGAAACTGAGAAAGATATGGGCCGATGGAGTATTCTTGTTGATGATGATGATACCGGAAAAGCATTAACCGTTCTTGCCGAGTACATGAATGAAAATAGGGCGGAACACAAACCGGACGGTATAGCCGACGATTTTTTCCTGAAGACTTTATCCGGTGTATGGGCAGCCGTAATGTTAGCCGTTGTTTATATCGTCGCAGGCAGTGGAAAAGATTTTAAAATATTCATTGAAAGTTTCGGCGCCTCTGCATCTAACATAGTTCATGGAGAATATTACAGAACCGCAACAGCCCTTCTTTTTCATGGAGATGCAGCTCATCTTGTTGGTAATGTTTTTGGAATCATTCTTTTTGGCACGGCAGTCTGTGGAATAACGGGCTGGGGTGCCGGGTGGTTGATGATACTATCAAGCGGTATGGCGGGTAATCTGATGAATGCTTTTTTTTATCAGACCGGGCATGTTTCCATTGGTGCTTCGACCGCTGTTTTCGGGGCGGTTGGCATATTGTCCGGATATCAGTTCATGAATCGATCAAAACAGTCTGGCTGGAAAAAAAGTGCATGGCTTCCCCTTGCATGCGGTCTTGCTTTGCTGGCTTTTCTCGGAGCAGGGGAATATACCGATATTATGGCACACCTTTTCGGTTTTGCTGCAGGTCTTTTTTTTGGAATAGGCTATGCCTTGATCATTGGTCGACCGCTTGCTTCTGTTTGCCAGTATCTCTGTATTATGATTACGCTCGGTACTTTGGCATTCTCATGGATGCAGGCTTCGGGATAATCGCCCGGCCTCCGTTCTCTACTGAAGTGCATTCACCATATTTTTCAAATAATTTATGCATAGCTTTGATAATGATTTTCTCATCAGCTACAAGAAGTATTTTTATCATTGCTTCCTCCCTGTTTATCATTGCTATATTTTTCTAATTATCCATTGGGTTTGATGACAACCTTGATTGATTCATCGGCACCTGAAACCAGTTGAAAACCGATTGTGATGTCATTCAAAGGCAATTTATGGGTAATCATGTCATCAACTCTTATTGTCCCTGTCTCTAATAAATTAATAGCTTCGACAATATCAGGTGGCCCACAAAAATAAGATGTGAGCACTTTAATTTCATTTGTCCAAAAATCATTAATTGGGATAACAACGTTCTTTTCCGGTCCGGGAACCGCAAAGAATACGATATTACCGCCTTTGTCAACGCATTTCCATGCTTGTTCTATTGCCGACATTGCTGAGGTGCATAACATGACCGTATCTGCCTTTTTTCCATTTTCAGCAATCATGCGTTTAACAATGTTGTCAATTGAATTGATAGCAATATCTGCTCCAATCCTTTCTGCAAACTCAAGTCTTTTATTGTTGATATCTACAGCGATTATTTTAAAATTTCGAGCTTTTGCCAGTTTTATTTGGAGCAATCCGGATATTCCGCATCCGATGACCATAAGTGTTTGATTTTCAGTTACATTGGCAAGCCTCTGGGCTCTGACAACACATGCCAAAGGTTCAATAAATGTGCTTTGATCATATGATATTGTGTCAGGCAGGAGATAGGCGCCACTTTCGGCTATTGCCTTTGGAACAAGAACATATTCTGAAAAACCTCCCGGCAGCCTTTCTTTAACGTTCGGGCAGACCGGAAAATGGTTATTACGGCAGTAATGGCACGTCATGCACGGCACTTTAGGCGCCAGAAAAACCCTGTCGCCGGGTTTAAACTTTTTTACTGTTTCCCCTGTTTCAACAACTTTGCCGCCGATTTCGTGCCCTAGCACCAGGGGGGCCCTTGGAAGCCTGTACCATTCAACGATATCGCTACCGCATATTCCGCATGACATCACTTTTACAAGCATTTCACCTGGGCCTGGGTTTGGCTTGGGAATCTCTTCAGTTCTAATGTCTTTGTTATTATACCACATCGAAACTTTCATCATCGTCATCCCAAATAGGCCATAAGTGATCGGCAGTAAGGCAAGTTTCAGAAGCTTTGACAAAGAAATTTTATCTTAGCACTTCTGGTTTTTTAAAGTGTTGTAAAGGTCGAGAGCTTTTTCAGGTGTTTCGTTATCATGGACAACGGCTTTCACTGCCTGAATCATGGCAATTGGCGAATCCGCCTGAAAGATATTGCGACCCATATCCACTCCGCTGGCCCCCTGTTGTATGGCATTATAAGCCATAGTTAATGCATCCAGTTCAGGAATTTTTTTACCGCCTGCCATGACAATCGGTACCGGACAGGAAGCTGTGACTGTTTCGAAGCCATCATCCACATAATATGTTTTAATGTAGTGGGCGCCCAGCTCGGCACAAATCCTGGTGGCAAGTCTGAAGTAACGGGCATCCTTGGCCATGTCCTTACCCACCGCTGTTACCGCCAAAGTAGGAATTCCGTAGCGTGTTCCGATATCTACCATTTTGGTCATGTTGATTATGGATTCTCTTTCATATTCGCCGCCGATAAATACCTGCACCGCCATTGCGCATACATTAAGGCGTATGGAATCTTCGATGTCCACAGCAATCTCTTCATTGGAGAGTTCCTTAAGAATGCTGGTTCCACCTGAAACCCTGAGTACGATAGATTGAGAAAATGCAGGCGGTACAACACTTCTGAGTATACCTCTTGTTAACATAAGTGTGTCGGCATACGGTGCCAATGGCAGAATATTTAGATCAATACGTTCAAGACCTGTTGTCGGACCCTGGAAATATCCATGATCTATGGCAAGCATAACCGTGCGTCCTGTTTTGGGATTAAAAATCCTTGCCAGTCTGTT
>CAZTYY010000194.1:0-2602 GCA_964617785.1 uncultured Desulfobacterales bacterium
TCCTGGTAAGGGCGTCTGCTGCGCATGGCGTCAAATACATCGGATATGGAGATCATCTGGCTTACAATGTTAGGTTTCCATTCCCCCTTTAATTCAGGATAACCGGTTCCGTCGTATCGAATGTGGTGCTCCAAAGCACCGAGTACGGCGAGTTTCGGAATTTCATTCATCCTCAGAATATAGCGTGCGCCTTTTACAGCATGGCCTTCGATAATCTTTCTTTCGTTTGGTGTCAACTTGCCTGGCTTACCGATGATTTCATCAGGAATGAAAAGCTTTCCAACATCGTGCAATGCAGAAGCAATACCGATCTGATATAAATGTTTTCCCTTGAATCCAAGGCTTTCCGCCTGACTCATGGTGAGGATGCAAACATTAACGACATGGGTGAATGTGTATTCATCCGCTGATTTCATAGATGCCAGAAGGTTAATCGGATTAAGCCCATGCGCAAAACCTTTGATGAACGACTTGATCATATCGCCCACTCCCCGGACATCAACTTGTTTCTGTGCTTTCATATTATGATACAGCTGTTTGAGTTCACTGTATTTCAGGTCCCTGACTTCCATCAGTTCTTCGAGGTTTTCCTTTTCTTCTTCAGAAAGAGTGGGCATTGCATCTGCCGCTTCTTTTTTTACCTTGACGTCGATTTTGCCCAGTTTGATAAATTGTGAGCTTCGGATAACAGAATCGTCGGATGATGCAAACTCCCTGACAAAACTGGAAAAGGCATTTCCGGTAAGCCCTGCAACAAGTGTAATCCTTTCTATTCCGCTTTCCTTGAGAATGCTTACAAACTGCACTATGTGAGCTCCCGCGGATCGAATTGGTGTGTTGTCAACCACAAGATCATTATCGATTAAAAGGAGAGTCATCTCTTTTTTAACCCTGAAAATATCTACAAGAATAGTGTATGCCGTACTGATGTACTTCTTTACCTGTGGATGGTCCATGGAATAGAGACGAATATTGTTAACCGATGCATTAAAATGAGAAATGAACCGGAGAATATCTTCTTGGTATCCGGATTTATTCATGTGCTTCCTCTACGATCATTTTTCACCATGTTTTTGGTTTATAATTTTTTGACAGGTACTTTTAATTTCGGTATTTCTTGCTTTGCTCCCTTTTTCAAGCAGCTTTCTGACATCATTATAGGAATATCCGGCCAGGGATTGATAAGTCAGAAGCCTCATTTTTGCTATTTCTTTGGAATGAAGGAGCGGTGTCGTTGAGATAAGCTTTTCAAGAACTGGTATCGTGTCGGGGTTTGCTATTTGTCCGAGGGCAGAGATGATTTCTTCGTTCTTTTTAATGTCTGCTTTGAAAAGGATATATCTTTTCAGCATTGACGCAAGATCACCTGCCACATCCTTTACTCTGAATTTCCCTGAAAGAAAAATCGTCTTGGATGAAATATTGGCCTGGTTGCTGCGAATCAGCTTTCTTAAGACCGGCAGCGCCCACTGATTTTCGAATTGCAATAGGGTCTCCAGAGCTTCCAGTTGAATATCCGTATTGTTGTGTTCAAGGAGCTGCTTTATGCTGTTTTCAGCCTCATTTGCGTTCAGGATTCTAAGCATGACAATCAGGTTTCGTACAAAAAGAGCCCTTGTATCGCGCAAGCGTTTTTGGGCTTCAGCTAAAGCCTCTTTTCTGAAATGCGTGATAATTCCGGACAAAAGGCCCGGCATTTCCGGTTTGTCCTGCCCGGCATAAAGCTTTACGACATCAGGCATGATTCTTGGGCCGAGCGCTATCAGAAAATTAAAACCTTCCCGGTCCGAGAGTTCACCTGTCTTGAAAAAAGCCGCTACTGCCATGGATGTGAAGGCCGGGGCTCTGAATTTATTGATCGACTCTTTGGCTATCGATCTAATATCCTGATCTGTTTTATTCTTCCGATGTGCCTGAAAAGTTTTGAAAATAAACGACAAAACGGAAAAATCCGGAACATCAAGAATATCTTTGCCAATGTTGCCAAGCTTTTCCGCATATGCACTATATTCTTCCTTGTCGATGTTTCCATTCATGAAGCTGATCAGGATGCGGGCAATCCGGGAATCGAGATGCCGATCTTCAAGTGTGGTCAAATAATCATCTATCGAGAAATCGGTCTGTTTTGTTTTTGATTCAGCATGTGAATTGTCTGTCAGTTTTTTTAAGATGTCATCATAATCATCAACAACATATTCTTCATGCTTTTCTCTATTAAAAAGGGTTTTTAAATGGTCTTTAGATACTTCCGGGGCATCTCCGGATTTTGTAAGAGCAGCTGAAATATTTTCAGGGATACTTTGTAATGCTTCCCCCTGTGCCGTTGACAGTTTTCTGATAAGATTGATCAGAGAAGGGGATATCTCCTTGCCGGCTTCACTGGCATTTTTCAGCATGTCGACAATCAGGCCTCCGGACATGCTGCTGAGAAAATCTTCGGTCCTTGCCGAATCGCTTTCCGGCTCACAGTGTTCAAATGATACAGATAAAAACTGTTGTTTCATTTCAGGGTTTAATTCTTCCAACAGCGTGTTCCAGTTTGTCAGATCATATGAAACGTTACTCTTTTGAGTGGCCGGTCTATTTTGATTTTGAGTCTGAG
>CAZTYY010000194.1:2702-4311 GCA_964617785.1 uncultured Desulfobacterales bacterium
GTCTGAGGTTTGGCAAAGTGCTTGGTAACGACCGTGTCGTATGTCTGAATCGCATTATTAGTATCGATCTTGTTTTCATTTATAAACCTGGCCAGTTCCGTTGGGTTAATATCTTCAAGTTTGTCAACTGAAATCCCGCCCTCAGAGTCGGCTATTGTTTCCGAAACTAAATGGGAGACAAAATTTTGCCAAATAGTCCCCTGTTGTTGATCAATAGCATTTTTCTGCCTGCGGGAGATCTCTTTTTCTTCTGTAAGGCTCAGCTTGCTGTAATCGACAGTCTTGATTTTAATATTCACAAGACTCTCGTTTTCAACGACGGCCCCTATTCCCCCTTGTTCTGAAATGTCATCCGGTTTTCTTTTAATCACTAAAAAGAGTCGTGTAAGCTCGTCCCTGTCGAGTTCTCTGTAGAATGTAATTGAGGCAATATCATGTACTTTTAATGAAAGGGCAAACTCTTTGCAGACGGCATTATCAGGGTCCAGGTATTCGTTTCCGATCATCAGGTTTTTCCCGGCAATAGCAAGCGTCAGGTCCGGAAGGTGATCGAATATTTTGTTTAGGGTCTGCCAGGCACGTTCGATACTGCTTTTAACCTGATCATGTTCAGCCGGATACATATAGACACTCTTCAAGCATATATTGAGTTCTCTGACAGCTCCAACGATCTCCTTTGTATCTAATGTGTCTGATGTGTCCGAGGTGTCTGGGAAAATCGCTCTTTCAGAGGTTTCAGATCCTTCCAGCGGGGTAGCGGTATTATTTTTTTCTTCCGGCATAACCTGTGTCCTGTCGTGAAGTAATTACCACATAATTTTATTGAGCTGAACTGTATACCTACTGTTTAAATTATGATAATCTGAATGTCAACAATTTCAGCAGGTAAAGGAAGGATGTGTTTGGTTGGGCTGTAAAAACAGATAAAGGAGAAGTAAAATGAACCTTGACATTTTTGACGGCATGAATGAGGACGGACTAAAAAAATACATCGAATTTTTACTCCATCACTACAGGGTAATGGATGCCTTTTGGTTTATCTATGTCGGAGAAAGATTTGGGCAGGAAACAGCGGAAAGAATAAATGAAAAGGTATGGGGGCGGGTTCCCAAAATGGCTGCAAAAGACCTGATGGAACGTTTTGACATTCAGGAAAAGGGGCTTAAAGGTTTTGTTAAAGCCTTAAAATATTTTCCGTGGTGTGTCCTGGTCGGTTACGATATCAAAGAGGAAAAGGATTGCGTTACAATTTCGGTGCCGTCCTGCCCTACACAGGAAGCAAGACTGAAAAGAGGTCTGGGTGAGTTTGTATGCAAGGAAATGCATCGCGGCGAGTTTGAGAGTTTTGCAGGGGCGATAGATGAAGGAATAAAAGTGGAATGCCTGTTCGCGCCGCCTGATCCTCATCCGGATGATATGTTTTGCAAATGGCGATTTTACATGAATGCCGGATAGTCTTTACACACTTGCGACGACTGTGCCTTAAGGATTTTCCCAAAAATAAAAACTTGACTGGTATAAACCAGGACAAGAAGCGAGAAAAAAATCGGTATTCAATTTAATTTTTTGTTGTTTTGAAAATAAAATCACCATTATTCATTTAATTACA
>CAZTYY010000195.1:0-4299 GCA_964617785.1 uncultured Desulfobacterales bacterium
TAATTTCAGGTATTAAGGAGAAACTCGGCCTCATTATTTTTTTGCGACAAAACCGCAGAAACAGAACAGCTTGGTGCTTGTCGAAAAGATTTTATGAGCACCTTTTCTGAACACCTAATTTTTTTAAAATAAATGCCATGGGGCAGAATTTGGAAAATCCATATTGGAAAAGATTTGCCCCGACAAAGGCAGTAAAAAAATACCAGTAAGGATGAACCCATGTACCAAGTGCCAAGCTTACCATTATAAACATACCCGCAATTACATGAACCCAATCGTTTATGTTCATACTAACCTCCTTCCTAAATCACTTGCAGTAATTAATTGAGGTAAACCCACAGCTATGCTGTGGGACAATAAAAGTTTGACATTTACGGGAATATAACAATGCTTCTCCAAAAGTGAACCGCTCAAAGCACACAAGAGGAGAAGCTTTATGAAAGTAAAAAACAGTTTAAATTATACAAGGTGGGAATACAAGTACCATATCATATGGATACCAAAGTATCGAAAGAAAGCAATATTTGGTCAATTCCAGTGAATCGATGATTTCAAGTGAGATCAAATCCGGTTTTTCCACTACGCTTTTAACGTGTTTAATGCTTGCTGGGGACAGTACGGACATGAGAAGCTTACAAAGATCTTAATATCTCTTTTGGAATCTATTTTATTTAACATCTCAAGAGTTGCAATATACTCAATCATGTATTAGTTTAATGGTGAATGCTACTTTGTGGCATATGAATTGCCTATAGTAAAAGAGAGGGCGATATGTGGGAATATACTGAAAAAGTTAAAGATCATTTTATTAATCCGCGCAATGTTGGGGTCGTGGAAAATCCTGATGGTATTGGTGAAGTGGGCTCACTGGCATGTGGAGATGCCCTTAAGCTGACGTTTAAGCTTGATGATGATAAAAAAAAAATAAAAGATGCAAAATTCCAGACATTTGGATGCGCCAGCGCAATCGCATCGTCATCGGCACTTACAGAAATAATCAAGGGTATGACTCTGGAAGAGGCGGAAAAAGTTACAAACGATGATATCGCAGATTATCTAGGGGGGCTTCCCAAAGAAAAAATGCACTGCTCGGTTATGGGACAGGATGCACTTAATAAAGCCATAACATACTGCCGTGGAGAACCTGAAAAAAAGAAACAGGGGGAGATTGTATGCGAGTGCTTCGGTATAACCGACCTTGAAATAAAGAAGACGGTTTCAGAAAGCGGGCTTTCCTCTATTGAAGATGTAACGGATTATATTAAGGCAGGTGGCGGCTGCGGGAATTGCCATGATAGAATCCAGGAAATAATCGATTCGGTTAAAACCGAAAAAAGCGTTGATAGAAAAAAACCGGCCGGGATGACAAATATTCAGAAAATAAAACTGGTGGAGGAAATTTTAGAACAGGAAATTAAACCGGTGCTTGCAAAAGACGGCGGTGACATTGAACTCATTGACATTGAAGGCGATAACGTTTTTGTGAAAATGCTGGGAGCCTGTTCCGGATGCCAGACATCTCAAGTGACTATTAAAAATTTCGTTCAAACCAAAATACGCGAATTAGTATCTCCGGATCTTAATGTTAAAGAGGTTAATAAAGATGAACTCAATATATGTTGATAATAACGCCACGACTAAAGTTGATCCCGAAGTATTGGAAGCAATGCTGCCTTATTTTTCAGAGTTTTACGGAAATCCTTCCAGCATGCATTCATTCGGCGGCGAAATAAGCCAAAAAATCAAAGAAGCCAGGACAGAGGTCGCATCTCTTATTCATGCCGAACCGGATGAAATCATTTTTACCAGTTGCGGGACGGAAAGCAATAATACAGCGATTCTTTCCGGCATTCACTCCATGCCTGCAAAAAAGCATATTATTACTACCAGGGTTGAGCATCCTGCGGTCAAAAACGTGTATGAAAATCTTGCCAGGGAAGGCTATCGGGTAACCTTTGTACCGGTTAACCGCTATGGAAGGATAGATCTCGACTATTTATATGGCAGCTTGACCAATGATACGGCTATGGTAAGCATTATGTGGGCAAACAATGAAACCGGTGTAATTTTTCCGATTCAAGAAATTGCCGAAGTCCTGTCTGAAAAGGATATCCTGTTTCATACGGATGCTGTGCAGGCTGTTGGAAAAATTCCGATCAATGTCCGGGAAATCAAAGTGGATGTACTTTCCCTTTCCGGTCATAAAATCCATGCGCCCAAGGGCGTGGGCGCGCTTTATCTTCGGAAAGGTACAAGATTTTCACCTTTTCTTGTTGGAGGGCACCAGGAAAAAGGCCGCCGTGGCGGCACGGAAAACGTTGCGTCCATTATCGGCCTTGGCAAGGCAAGTTCACTGGCAATGGAGAACCTTGCCTCAGAAAACAATAAAACGGCAAAACTCCGCGACAGGCTTGAATCTGAAATTCTAAAACAAGTGCCGAATTCCATGGTCAACGGTGATAAGGAAAACAGGCTTCCGGGGACTACAAACATAAGTTTTGAGTATATAGAGGGTGAGGCTATCCTCCTGATGATGAATGAGCTGGATATATGCGCTTCATCAGGTTCTGCATGCACTTCCGGTTCTCTTGAGCCCTCCCATGTACTGAGAGCAATGGGTATTCCGTATACAGCTGCTCACGGGTCCATCCGGTTCAGCCTGGGTAAATACAATACCGATAAAGAAATTGATTTTATTATTGAAAATATTCCCCCGATAATTGAAAAGCTCAGGCAATTGTCACCGTTCTGGCATGAAAACAACCAGGCAGGAACTGCTCAGGCAAAGTCAGTATGAAAACACTTGAAGAGCTTGAAAAAAGATATAATGAACAAACCGGATTTACAAAACAGTGGTTTACAAAACATCCTTCCAAAAATGCCTGAAGAAATGCATGAAGACCCCTGCTGCGGGCCTCCGGCAGGCCCTCCTTCAAGCGATCTTGAAAAACCGGGATACAGGTTGATGAATTTTGTTGAGGAGTTTATAGATACTCCTGCCGGTTCTGTTCCAAAAATCAAAACAAAACTTGAAGTTAAAGATATTATTTCAACTGTTATTGTCCGAACAGGTTATGGCCGGAACGATTACAAAGTTGCACCGGGTCTCTATGCAACAGGAAATCCGGACATGGAATCCATGGTTTTTGTTACAGCAAATTTTAAACTCAGTTTCGACCACCTTAGAAAGGAGTTGAGCGGGATAAACGCCTGGATACTAGTGCTTGATACAAGGGGCATAAATGTCTGGTGTGCTGCTGGAAAAGGGACCTTTTCAACTCGGGAAATTGTAAAGAGAATTAAGGACAGCTCCCTTGAAAAAGCAGTGAATCACAAAAGGATCATAGTCCCTCAGCTGGGAGCAACAGGTGTATCTGCCAGGGATGTCAAAAAGCAGTCAGGATTCAGGGTTGTATATGGCCCCATCCGCGCCAGTGATATCCCGGCTTTTTTAAAGAATAACCAAAAAGCTGCTAAAGACATGAGACAGGTAACCTTTACCTTATATGAAAGGTTTATCCTGACACCTGTGGAGATTCAAGTCGTTTTGAAACCTGTTTTAATCACTGCCATTTTCTTGTTTGTCATTTCCGGCATAGGACCGGGTATTTTTTCCTTTTCAAGTGCCTGGGAACGAGGCGTGGTCTCTGTTCTGGCACTTGTTGCCGGCATATTATCCGGAGCATTTGTTACCCCGGTGCTGCTGCCCTATATCCCCTTCAAAGAGTTTGCAGCCAAAGGGATCATTTCCGGAAGTGTTATTGGCATACTCCTTATGATTTTAATGCCATTTGCCATTAATGGCCTGGCAGAGTTTATGGCTATATTCCTGTTCAGCGTGACCATCAGTTCATATCTGGCCATGAATTTTACCGGGGCAACACCGTTCACTTCACCATCCGGTGTTGAAAAAGAGATGAAACGGTTTATTCCTGTGCAGCTGGGCGGCCTGTTATTTTCGTCCGTGCTTTGGATATATTCAGCCTTTTAGTTAAATATGATCGGGTTTTATCATGGAAAATATCAGATATATAGATGATGTATCGACACTGGTACTCAACAAAGAAAAGTGCAGCGGCTGCAATCTGTGCACCGAAGTCTGCCCCCATGCGGTTTTTGAAATGAGGCAAAACAAAGCCCATATTGTTGATTTCAATGCATGCATGGAATGCGGGGCCTGTGTGAGCAACTGCCCCACTGAAGCAATATCCGTCAATCCGGGTGTCGGCTGAGCCGCCTATATTATCCAGGTCTGGATAAAGGGAAGAGAGAATGCATCCTGCGGTTCCGGCAAAGGGG
>CAZTYY010000196.1:0-4028 GCA_964617785.1 uncultured Desulfobacterales bacterium
ATTTTACACTATACCGAAGCAAAAAAACAAATTTCAAGAAAAGTGATGCTGTTCCTCGCGCTGGCGATAATTTATGCAATTTTAGCCTTTTTCGAGATATATATGCCGGCAGTCCTTGTTTCAATTGTCCTTGCAGGAATAGTGGAAAGCGTTAGAATAAAACATTTTTCTTTTTTCCCTTTTGCGTTTTTTAAAAAGAATGAGATTAGCCGAAAATTTCACCAGGCCTCTCTTTTATGCCTTTCAATGGGCCTTATCATATCATCCCTTGTGATACTCAATAATGAATACTTGAAACTTGTATCCATGAAAAAACTGGAGTTGGATACATTCTTTCTTGGGTTTTCATTTCCCGTATCACTCATCACCATGTCGGTAATGTTTTCTTTAATGAATCAAGGTAACGGCAAGCTAGTTTGCTGGTTTAAGGAAGTCGGATTTTGGAATGTGAACGTAGGGGTTATTATTTTCTTTCTTTTTATCATTTTTGAGAAGCTGCTGCCACAGGTCTTTATTGCGTCAGTATTGTTCCTGACTGTGGCTATGATTTTTATCCTATATAGAAAGTTAGGAAAACAGCTCCAGCAGAAAAACTTTTTGACATCAGGTATGACTTTTCTGCTTGTTACTGCAGTAACCGGCATAGCCTATATTATTTTTGAACTGACATCAGGTTACAACCCTGAGAAATATAAATGGTTCTTGAAACTCCATGCATTTGCATCGTTATATGGATGGAACCTCTGCGGGCTTGCAATTATTTTAAGATATAATGACTTTCCTATTCGACTTCACTCAAAAAGCATTATTGCCATGCACTGGATCATCGTGATATTTCTGGCGCCTTTTGGAAACTATAATTCGGTGCTTGCCATCATGGCCACGGTCAGTTATGCTGTCATGCTTTATTTTGTACTCTTCTCAAAGGGGAATGCAAATTTACAAAAAGTATGAAGGCGTAGTTAAATACACACTTATTGATGCGTGAAAGGAGCAGCATATGGTAAAGGGATTATTAATTGTCTTGTTTGGGTTAGTCATCACAAGTTGTGCCGGCATGCCCCCCTCACACCTTGGAGTAAAAAATGGCAAATTTGTGCCATGTCCGGACAAGCCGAATTGTGTGAACAGCCAGAGCAGCGGTAAAGATCATTATGTCGAACCACTGACATACAAAGGAAGCAAAGAAGCCGCCGCTAAAAAGTTAAAAAAGGTAATTCGCTCAATGGAGAGGACACGTATAGTGGAAGACACTGATCATTACCTGCGGGTTGAGTTCAAATCTGCTGTCATGGGATTTGTTGATGATGTTGAGTTCTATTTCCCTGATGAGCCAATTATTCACTTAAAGTCTGCTTCTCGGATCGGCTATTCTGATTTTGGAGTAAATAATAAAAGGATAAAGCTTGTCCGAAAGCTCTTTAACCAAAAGTGATGGCTTCTTAAAAAGTCCAGTTAGCGCTGCCGGTTGCGCCTTTCGGCTTGAAACCCAGCACTTCGTGTCCTGTGTTGCGCTGCATCCTGAATTCATTCGACGTACTATATGTACGACTCATTCTTCATGATTTGCGCGCCTTGAATTTGAACTTTTTTCTTTGCCATCTCAATTTTGACTTTTTAAGAAATTGGGCGTCAATCCTTAAAGACAAGTTTCCCGCCCAAATGCCCTGCAATACCTGTTGCTGCAAGCATAATCAGGTTAAGCAACAGAAACAAACCGCGGTGTGACGAAGTCGATGTTGTCACTTCAGGATCAATCATATGCCATATAACAATCATAACTGCTGTCAGTGTTACCACGCAACCGCAAACAATTTTGGTTATAAACAGGCCGGTCTTGTTTCCTTCATATTTTCTCTGCCATTCATTGTAGCCTGAAAACAGGACCATAGGCATTGCCAGCAGGACAAATATCAAATTATAGAAAGCAGCCTGAGCCAGACCCAGAAAGTTGAACATGACAGCAAGAATAACAAATATGACGCTTATGGGTACAACGCCGTTTGGCACGTGAACAGATATGGGATGGGCATGGTGTTTCACCATCAGATTCAACAGTTTATCACTGATAGTAGAAGAAATTGTCCCTTCTGGTTCCGATGCTTTGGTTTCCTCATCTTGCGGTCCCTCCTCTCCTTTATTCTCGTCAGGCTGCAGCTCCACAAATTTACTTTTGTCAGCACCACATACCGGACATTTTTCAGGAGGTTCATCTCCATCATGTATATAACCACAGACCGAGCATTTCCATTTTTTCATAGGTTCCTCCTCAATATTTGATTAGTAAACTTTGTAGCACAAAAACAATCTGCTTTTCAATATTCAATCGTTTCAATTGGGTTTCTGATACCATTTGCCGTTTGAGACATATCTGTATCATCAGGAATTGTTATTGATTAAAAATCGAGTCGGGAATTATTGCGATGAGCAAATCTTCAATTTTATCAGGCTTATATAGCGCGTTAAATTATTGGCATGAAACTTGATATCTTGTTATTTGATTGGATAGTTAATGTTGGAAAATCATTCTTTTTCTTCTTGCTAATATTTTTAAACAAAGAAGGGTGCAGAATATGAATGGAAAGCTTATCAAAATAACTATTGTGGCAGTTATCGCACTGCTCGCTTATGCTTTCTATGCATATGACTTGAATCAATATCTAACGCTTGAATATCTGAAATCCCAAAAACAGGCTTTTGAAAATTTCTATGCGGCAAACAGATTAGCGACGCCAGCAGTATATATGGCTGTATATATTGTTGTTACAGCTCTTTCGCTGCCCGGAGCTACAGTGATGACACTGGCCGGTGGTGCTCTTTTTGGTCTCTGGACAGGAACCATTATTGTCTCCTTTGCCAGTTCAATCGGTGCTACCCTTGCATTTATAGTTTCACGGTTTTTATTGAGGGATTATATTCAGAAAAAATTTGGAGATAAACTGAAGGCGATTAACAGGGGAATTGAAAAAGACGGCTCTTTCTATTTGTTTACTTTGCGGCTGGTTCCAATCTTTCCTTTTTTTGTAATTAATCTGGTTATGGGCCTCACACCGATCAAGACCATCAGCTTCTATGCTGTCAGCCAGATAGGTATGCTTGCGGGCACTTTTGTCTATGTAAATGCAGGCACACAGCTAAGCAAGATTGAATCGCTAAAAGGAATTCTTTCACCCGGGTTGTTATTCTCATTCGCTCTTTTAGGACTGTTTCCTTTAATCGCAAAAAAGGTTGTGACTATGGTGAAAGCCAGAAAAGTTATGAAAAAGTTTAAAAAACCGAAAAAGTTCGATTACAACCTCGTTGTTATAGGTGCCGGATCAGCAGGACTGGTAACTTCCTACATTGCAGCAGTGGTAAGGGCCAAAGTCGCCCTTATTGAAAAGCATAAAATGGGAGGTGACTGTCTCAATACCGGGTGTGTGCCCAGCAAGGCCCTGATTCGTTCAGCCAAAATGATTTCTTACGCGTCCCGTGCCGAAGAATTCGGCTTCAGGTCAGGACGGTTTGACTTTGACTTCAAGGATGTAATGGAGCGGGTCCAAAATGTCATAAAAAAAGTCGAGCCGCATGATTCAGTGGAACGTTACACCGGTCATGGTGTTGACGTGATGGAGGGTGAAGCCCTGATAGTGTCCCCCTATGAAATTAAAGTTAACGGGAAGATCATTACAACGCGAAATATAGTCATTGCAACCGGTGCGCAGCCGTTTGTTCCGCCCATTAAAGGGCTTGGCCAAATTCATTATTTGACATCCGACAATGTCTGGAAAATCAGAAAATTGCCTGGAAAACTGGTTGTCCTTGGTGGAGGTCCCATCGGTTGTGACTTGGCCCAGGTGTTTTCAAGGCTGGGATCCAAAGTTACCCAGGTAGAAAGAAATCATGGTATTATGGGGCGTGAAGACCCGGAAATTGCTGCAATGATCAGAAAGAAGTTTGAGTCGGAAGGGGTTCGGGTATTGACTGAACATAGTGCCATGGAAGTGATTGTGGAAGGAGATCGGAAAATACTGGTTTGTGGTTATAAG
>CAZTYY010000197.1:0-3871 GCA_964617785.1 uncultured Desulfobacterales bacterium
CTGAAATCTGTTTCTTCCTACATCATACCGAAATATAAATCAATTCAGAAATTACATCCTGCATGCAAGCATAAATATTGTTTTGACACAACAGGTTTGATAATGTATAGTCAAAAACACAAAAATAAAAAAGCTGTTGTTGGCAATTTAGTTCCAAAAACTCTTCAGACAACTTTACCGTTTAACAATCTATTAGCATTACCATATCGTTAAAACAATTAAATTAAGGATGATATATATGAATGATAATAGCCTGATTAACATGAAAGAGCTGCTTGAAATAATGGATGACGACAAAGAGCTCATCAAAGAATGCTTCAACGAATTTATCAGTGATGCCTCCAATATGCTGGAAAGCATTAAAAACGCCATTGAATCAGGCGATACCGCAGGCCTTAATTCATCTGCCCACAAGATTAAAGGATCGCTAAGGTATCTTGCAGCTGAAAAAGCTTCAGGGCTGGCATATGATCTCGAGACCATGGGCAAAAACGGCAACCTTGACAATGCCGTTGAAGCATTTCAGAATCTTGAGAGTGAATGTGAGAAGCTGAAAAAAGTAATGGCAGATTACGAAACCTGAACCTTTCGTTAGACAACACCACGCGGCATGGGCAACACCTTCTCACCACCAAGAACATAGCCCCCGTCAAGTCTGATCACACTGCCGGTCATGAAATCAGCACCCTCGACAACAAACATAACAGTTTTAACCACATCCTCGACCGTTCCTGTTCTTCCGCGCAGAGTGTGATCTATGACAGACTTTTTCTGCTCCTCGGTTAAAAGCCCCCAGCCCCTTGTGCCCTTTCCGTGCCTTGTTTCTATAATACCAAGCATTATTTCATTTACGCGAACTTCAGGGGCGCCAAGCCTGGCCCATGTTTCGGTCAACATGGATATACCCCTGTTTGCCGCAGAATATCCCTCATTAAAGATCATGGAAACAGGGCCTGACCTTCCTGTTACCCCGGCAATTGATGAAAAATTAATAACAACACCATCACCGGATTCCTTTAAATACGGCAGGGCAGAATCAAATACCCACTGTTTGGCACGAAGAGTTGTTGCAAGCTCAAGATCCCATTGTTTTTGCACATATCTGCCGTGTACGACAGGCCATCCTCCTCGCTCTATGTTATTAATAAGGATATCAAGCCTTCCGAATTGGTCTACAGTCCGTTCTATAATCCCGGGGATTTTATCTGTTTCAAGGAGGTTGGCCTTGATGATGATATAATCCGTTCCGATTTCATCAAAAGCCGACTTCATCTCATCAAGGTTCTCTTCCCAATCATAATACGTGAGTGCGACCCTGACACCTTTTATAGCCAGTGCAAGCCCGATAGCCATCCCAATCCCCTTGACTGCACCGAGAACAAGTGCTGTTTTATTATTCTCTGCCATTGTTTGACATTCCGCTGAAAACATTTTCCTGAACCCACTTAATACCAAACTTCATAAGTTGGGTATCATCATTCCTCAACTTTTCTGTTTCCACCTGGCCTAAATCCAGGCCGGATAAAAGCCCTTTTTCAAATAGATGCGTTTTAAAGTTGTCAAGGTCATAGCAAGCCAGATGGAATATGCGTCCTGATTTCATATCCATAGGACCGGGCATCAGCCGGTTTTTAAAGCTTATAATTTCCATAAAAAGATCATTCATCTCATTATAAATCGCAATTCCCTGGTCTTGTATCCATTTTCGGACAGTCCGTGTGTCGCCCTTCTCAAAACCAAGGCAGTGGGGTTCCTTTAAAAGCGCATAGTGTTCGGTAATCTCCCCTGTCTCTCTTGAGCGAGAGGCCAGACGAGCAAGGGGGTATGTGCGGCATGATCCCGGGCGGTTACTGTAGACACTGCATCCTTCCTCTGTTACAAACGGACATGTAGCTTCATTGGAAGAACTGTCTGGTTTAAGGGTTACCACCGGCAACCCCGTCTCAGGCCCTGTATGCTGCAGGGTATATGCTTCAAGAAATTGTCCCGACGAGACACCCAGGCTATTCTTAAGGCAAAGTATGTCATAGGGAGTAAGGAATTGATTAAGGTCCCTGCAGCACTCATTAAAGCAGGGTGCTTGTTTTGAGCATGAAAACATGAAACTGTCGTCAAGCCCCAGAGCTGCAATTTCGTTATTCTCGTTATTCTCGTTATCCAATGGTCGCCTCATTATTTTTTTTTACTCTACTGTAACCTGACAAAAAATCAATACATTTGAAGTTTAATAAAACCCTTTAACTTTTTGATCGGTCAATATTTTGTATCATATTTTGTCTCTTCATCTATATATTGTAACTGAAAACCGCAATCTGTAAAAATTTTGCTTAATCTAAAAACTTTCTTCGAAATTTCTTGACAAGTACTCAACCGGGTGATAATTTTACAATTTGTTTTAGTTTTTTCTAAGTATCTGTTTTTGTTTGAAATTAGTGCCTGTGGTCGATTTGATTGAAGGCTGTTTTTTAAATACTGACGGCGAAATATGTTCCTGCCGTTATTAATATTCTGTTGGGATTAAAAAAAGTAAATAAATATTAAAAGCCGGCTTGTGTGAAAATTGCCTGCCAAACGCTAAGAAGGGAGGTGCAAACTGTAGAGTAACACCCTGAAATACAAATTGATTAAAATCGATGTTTTTATTACAAACGCAAAACCTAGGAGGTATATAAATGCCAAGCTTTGTAATTTCTGAAAAATGCGACGGATGCAAGGGTGGGGATAAAACCGCTTGCATGTATATCTGCCCAAATGATCTTATGGTCCTGGAGCCTGATACAATGAAAGCTTACAATCAGGAACCTGATCAGTGCTGGGAATGCTTTTCCTGCGTAAAAATCTGCCCGACTCAGGCTATTGAAGTCAGGGGTTATTCAGACTTTGTGCCGCTAGGAAGCAGCATTATGCCGATGATGGGTACGGAAGATGTTATGTGGACATGTAAGTTCAGAAACGGCACTATCAAGCGTTTTAAATTCCCCATCAGGACTACTCCTGAAGGAGCGGCCAATGCTTATCCGGATCTTAAAGGGAAAGATCTTGATTCCAAACTGCTCTCGACTGAAGAAGCAGACGGCTATGAACTTCCCAAACCGCTGGCTACTGTCTAATATTGGAGACGGTACTTAGCTATGGTCCAATTTACAATTGATATTAAGTTTTTTATTTTAAGGAGGATATAATATGGCATTACCAAATAAACCATTGGGTGAACTTAAAGCCGTAAGAGATCCCGAAGTCGAAGAACGTGAAGTTGATATTCTGATCGTCGGCGGTGGTATGGCTGCTTGCGGAACCGCATTTGAAATAAAAAAATGGGCTTCCGATGATGCAAAAATTCTTCTGTGTGACAAGGCTGCAATGGAAAGAAGCGGCGCTGTTGCCCAGGGGCTTTCAGCTATCAACACCTACGTCGGAGATAATACCCCGGATGATTACGTCCGCATGGTAAGAAACGACCTTATGGGTATTGTACGCGAAGACCTTATCTTTGACCTCGGATGTCATGTGGATGACTCTGTTCATCTTTTTGAAGAATGGGGACTCCCGGTCTGGAAAAAAACCGAAGACAACAAGAACCTTGACGGTAAAAAGGGCCAGACATTGGGTACCCTGAAATCAGGTGCAAAACCTGTCCGTACAGGTAAATGGCAAATAATGATCAACGGTGAGTCTTACAAAAGAATCGTTGCAGAAGCCGCAAAACTTGCCCTAGGCGACGATAACATTCTTGAGCGAGTATTTATCGTTGAGCTTCTGAACGACGCCAATAATCCGAATCAGATTGCCGGCGCAGTCGGTTTTTCCGTTCGTGAAAACAAAGTATACATCATCAAATGCAAAACCATGATGGTTGCCTGCGGCGGCGCTG
>CAZTYY010000198.1:0-3733 GCA_964617785.1 uncultured Desulfobacterales bacterium
GAATATTGTCAAAACTTCCGTTTGACATGATGAGAATCAGATCATCGGTCTTGGCTTCGTTAACAAGAAAATCAATAATCGCCTGTGTGTCAGGAAAATATAAAGCGGTTTTTCCCTTCTTTTTCAGGTCAGCGGCAAGCTTTTCAGATGAAAATCTTTCATCTTTTGGAATTTTATCAAGAAGAGGAGGTTTGCGTATACATACAATATCCGCCATTTCAAAACTGTCGGTGTAGGTATCCTGAAAAACATCCCTCATGCTGGTATTGGTACGCGGTTCGAATACTGTTATAATGCGGCCGTTCTGAAAAAAAGGTTTTACACCCTTAATTGTTTCTCTAACCGCTGTTGGATGGTGCGCAAAATCGTCCATTACGGTTATTCCCTTTTTACGGCCACGGACTTCCTGTCTTCTTTTTACGCTCTTAAAGGTTTCAAGCGCTTTTGCAGTTATTTCCCGTGGTATACGAAGATTGTCGGCGGAAGCGATTACGGAAAGGGCATTCATAATGTTGTGTTCACCCATAAGCCTTGTTTTAAAGCAGCTGAACGGCTTGCCGTTCCGGTATACGTCAAAAATGCTCCATGGCGGGTCGACGGTAATGTTTCCCATACGCCAGAATGATTGTTGTTGAATACCGTAAGTTAATGTACGACATTTTGCCCGATCGAGCAGTTTTATTACTTTTTTATCTTCGCTGAATGCAATAAGGGTGCTATCTGTTGGCAGGCCTGAAATGAGTTGATCAAAAACAGATTCTACATGATTGATATCTTTGAAGATATCTGCATGGTCGAATTCAATCCCGGTCAGTATCGTGATTGTAGGAGTATAGTGCAGGAATTTTGGCCCTTTATCGAAAAAGGCGGTATCATATTCATCGCCTTCAATTACGATATGAGACCCGTTTCCAAGTCGATAGTTGCTGTTAAAATTATTAAGGATACCGCCAATCATGAAACTCGGGTCAAGGCCAGCACAGAAAAGCAGCCAGGCCATAAGAGATGATGTGGTTGTTTTTCCGTGCGTGCCGGTAACAAGTATCGATTTTTTATTTTTGATCATAAACCGGTTCAACGCCTGGGGCATAGAGCAAAAGTAGAGGCCCATGGCATCAGCTTTTACTGCTTCGGGATTGTTTTTGGTTACGGCATTTCCGATAATGACGAGGTCCGGCTTGTAGGACAGATTATTGCCATGGAAGTTTTCAAGAATATTGATGCCCTTTTCAAAAAGAAAATCGCTGACCGGAGGGTATATCTTATGATCAGAGCCGGTAACTTTAAACCCCATATCCTTTAGCATACAGGCAAGGGCGCCCATGCCTGTTCCGCAAACCGCTGTCAAATGGATTGTTTTTACATCATCGGGTATTTTGTTTTTTTTAAAGTTCATTTTTTTAATAATTTATTTTTTTTAATAATCTATAGATAAAATCCAGTAACGGTTAATTTACAGGTCTGCTAAGTCATATCCGATAACACCTCTTCTGCAGCCATGATTGTTGCATCTATGTCCTGTCTGTTGTGAGCTGCAGACACAAAAAGTGCTTCAAACTGGGATGGCGCCAAGTATATTCCTTTATCCCTCATTTTTTTATAGTACGTTGAAAACATTTGCGTGTTAGATGTTTTGGCATCCTTAAAGTTATTCACTTTTTTATCTGTAAAAAAGAAACCAAGCATAGAACCGACATTTGCTGCCGATGCTTTGATACCTGCATTTTTTGCGGCGTGTTCGAGGCCTGATGCAAGTCGCGCAGACATTATTTCAAGTGAGTCATAAAAACCGGGTTTTTGGAGCTCTTCAAGTGTGGCAATACCTGCCGCCATGGCGACAGGATTACCAGACAAGGTTCCTGCCTGATAAACGGGTCCTTGGGGCGCAATGTACTCCATTATCTTTTTTCTGCCGCCGTATGCACCCACGGGAAGTCCGCCGCCGATAATTTTTCCAAGACATGTCAGGTCGGGTGTGATCCCATAAAGGGATTGTGCGCCGCCGTATGCCACCCTGAATCCTGTCATTACTTCGTCGAATATCAGGAGGCTCCCTGCCTTTTCAGTCAAATCACGAAGCGTTTCGAGAAAGCCTTGGACAGGTTTTACCATGCCCATGTTGCCGCCCACCGGCTCCACTATAATGCAGGCTATTTTATCCCCTTTTTCATCAAAGATTTTTTTAATACATTCTGAATCATTAAACGGAAGGGAAAGGGTATGCTGTATGACGGATTCCGGAATACCGGGGCTTCCCGGAATGCCGAGTGTCGCAACCCCTGATCCCGCCTCAACAAGCAGTGTGTCGGCATGGCCGTGGTAACAGCCGTCGAATTTAATAATTGTATCACGTTTTGTAAAGCCTCTGGCAAGTCTTACGGCACTCATAGTTGCTTCAGTTCCGGAGTTTACCATTCTGACCATTTCTATTGACGGAACCGCGTTGACTAGAATATTGCTGAGTTCGGTTTCAAGGTCAGTGGGCGCACCAAAGCTTGTGCCCCTTGACAGGACTGATCTGATAGCCTCTATAACCGCAGGGTGGCTGTGCCCTAAAATCATAGGTCCCCATGAGCCGACATAATCTATATATTCATTTCCATCTGCATCAATAATTCTGGAGCCGTTTGCACGATCGATAAAAATCGGTTCAGCTCCCACTGATTTACATGCTCTGACAGGACTGTTAACGCCGCCCGGTATCACCTGAATTGCCTCTTTAAAAAAATTGTGGGATCTGTCATTATTCATCTTAATTCCTTTTACGAAATCGCTGAAGGGTTTTGTTCACTCTTTCCGTATGGAATAACAAAGCCATAAACAGAGGTCAATAGGGATTTGTCGGCAAGAGAAGGTGTGCGGTGGGCATAAAAAAAACACAAAAACAAATAGCAGGTTTTCTCTCCTATGCTCTAGGCCGGAGGCCGGATGAATTCGGTCTGGTTCCGGATGAGGACGGGTTTGTCACCATAAAGGAATTCCTTAAGGCGGTAAACGAGGAAGGCGACTGGCGGAGCATAAATAAAGGCACGCTTAGTGAACTGAAGATAAGCATGCCTGGTCCGCCGATGGAAATAAAGGGGGATTTGATCCGCGCTGTTGACAGAGAAAAATTGTCTGAACGAACTCTGGTACTTGAACCTCCGAAAGTTCTTTTTGTCGGCATCACAAAAAAATCTTATCAAGCGGTACTTGAAAAAGGTATACTGCCGACCCGGCATAAATATGTCATACTTGCCGGGAATGAAGATTTGGCTGTGCGTATTGCAAAACGTCGGGATCCGTCACCGATTATTCTTACAGTGAATTCCGGCATGGCAATGGATGCCGGCGTCCTTTTTTATCAAAAAGGTGAATGGGTATATCTGACAACGCATGTGCCGGTTGGTTGCTTTTCCGGGCCTCCGGTTCCAAAAGAAAAAAAGCCGTCTGAAAAATCAGAGAAGCAGGAAGCTCATAAAAAGAAACAGCCTGCCGGAAGCTTTATTCTTGACCTGCAAGACTTGGGCAGACAGAAGGGGCTGAGACAAAATAAAAAGGACCGGTCATGGAAAAAGGATAAAAAACATATCCGGCGGGAAAAGAAAAAGGAATGGCCGGAATAAAAAACAGAATAAAAACAAATTGACATATTAAGGTTCGAGTGTTAAAAAATGTGGTTATTTTATACAGCAAGTCCCCATGGGCCGTTAGCTCAACTAGGCAGAGCACCTGACTCTTAATCAGTAGGTTG
>CAZTYY010000199.1:0-3723 GCA_964617785.1 uncultured Desulfobacterales bacterium
TCAATGCCCGGCAAATCGATTTCCCAGTCTTCACTGCAGGCGGCACTGACAGTCAGGGTTAGGCGTTCGGCTACTGTTATCTCTCTTTTATCTGTATCAATCGTTACGGAAACAGAACCTTTTTCGATCTCTTTATGTATGCCGATTTCAGTATTGTTTTGCGTATTCTCTATTCCGGTCTTATTCCCGCATGCCTGAATAAAAACCAACAGCCAAAATACAAAAACAGCAGAAATCAGGCTCGGGACTGTCCTGTAATGATATGAAGCGGTTCTGCTCCTTACCATAGTTACCTCCTCAGCCTCCGTTCCCTAGTTCTGAAAAACTTTACTAATTCACGCAAATAATCCTGACCTGAAAAGATCTCTATTTGATCTATATCCATGGAGCGAAACATCTCCTTTAAGCGTCTCTGTCTCTTTGAACACAGTTGCTCGTATTTTGTTCTGACAGTTTTGCTGCCTGTATCTATTAAGACGAATTTTCCTGTTTCAGCATCCTCAAGTTCGAGCATACCTACATCCGGCATTTTTACTTCCCTGGGATCTGTCACAGATACCGCGATAAGATCGTGGCGCTTTCCCATAACCCTGAGCCTTTGCTCATATCCCTGTCCGATAAAGTCAGAAACCAGAAAGACCACAGCCTTTCTATTAGTAACACGGGCCAAGTATTCGATCCCTGCAGCAATGTCTGTTTGCGAATGCCCGGGTGAGAACTCAAGAAGTTCCCGGATAAGACGTAATACATGTGTTGTCCCCTTTGCAGGGGGTATAAACATTTCAACCTGATCGGTAAAAATAATCAGCCCGACTTTGTCATTGTTTTTTATCGCTGAAAAAGCAAGGAGTGCGCACAGTTCCGCTAAAATTTCGTTTTTGAGTTTGTAAACACTACCAAAGGCACCTGAAGCTGATAAGTCCACCATGAATATAACTGTCAGCTCCCGTTCTTCAACAAACCTTTTAACGAATGGCGCCCCCATCCTGGCGGTCACGTTCCAGTCAATGGATCTAATTTCATCACCGCTTCTGTATTCACGGACTTCGTCAAACTCCATGCCCCGGCCCTTAAAAACACTATGGTATTCCCCGGCAAGCGTATCGTTGACGGCCTTGCTCGTATATATTTGAATATATCTAATTTTCTTGGAGATATCACCCGGTATCATGGAACATCCACAGTCTGGAGAATCTGTTCTACAAGGTCTTCCGACGTCTTTTCCTCGGCCTCGGCCTCATAGGTAATGACCACACGATGCCTCAAGACGTCCATTGCAACGGTTTTCACATCCTGAGGCGTTACGTATCCCCTGCCTTCAATCAGGGCATTTGCCTTAGACGCCATGGCAAGATAAATCGTCGCTCGAGGTGAGGCGCCGTATCTGATCAAAGAGCCGATATCCAGTTTATAAACATCCGGATTACGGGAAGCCTCAACAAGGTTCACAATATATTCCTCTATCTTTTCATCCATATATATATTATCTGCAAGCCCCCTCAGGCGCTTCACATCATCAGGTGTTATCACAGGCTCAACATCCGTCTGAGGATCAGTTCCGGCCATTCTTTTTAGAATTTTATGTTCATCTGCTTTGGATGGGTACGAAACAATAAGTTTGAACATAAACCTGTCGATCTGCGCCTCTGGAAGGGGGTATGTCCCTTCCTGCTCAATGGGGTTCTGGGTGGCCATTACCATGAATGGATCATCCAGCGCAAAGCTTTCATCACCTATAGTGACCTGTCGTTCCTGCATGGCTTCAAGTAACGCACTCTGAACTTTGGCAGGTGCACGGTTTATTTCATCGGCCAGTATAATGTTTGCAAAAATAGGTCCTTTTTTGATTAGAAACTCACCGGTTTTGGGGTTGTAAATCAGCGTACCGATAACATCTGCAGGCAGCAAATCCGGTGTAAACTGGATTCTTCGAAATGTTGCCTTGAGCATTTTTGCAAGTGTTGTAACCGAAAGAGTTTTGGCCAATCCCGGAACGCCTTCTATTAATACATGGTTGTTGCAAAGGAGGGCTATCAACAGCCCATCAATCAGTTTTTCCTGCCCTACAATCACCTTGTGAAATTCAGTTCTTATCCGATTTATCACAGGGCTTTCATTTGCGACCTGTTCTCCTATTTGTTTAACATCTACTGACATGCAAAATCTCCCTCAAAGTTAAATCAATGGTGTTAGTTCTTAATTTCAATATCCACCCGAAAAAACTCGGGTTCCGGCAGGCGCCAGGCCAACCCGTGGAGGGCCGACTCAGAATCGAATACAAGAGGTGCATTTTTTACAAATCCGTCAAACCGGTTTTTACTTATTTTGTCGTCAACCACTATAAACCAGGTGTCACCGTTACCCGCTTTGTATGCAACATGCCGGCTGTCAGGACTGAAAAACGGCTCTCCCACTTGATCAAAAAGCTCTCCCTCCCGGCCATCCATAACTATAAACATTTTTCCATCCTTTGCAACAGGGTAGGCCATGTGTTTTGAATCAGGGCTGAAAACAGGTTTGCCGACCTGGTCGTAACTTTTTCCGGTCTCACCGTTCTCCACAATCATTTGCTCATTATCATCCTGGGCTGCATATACCATCCTGTTCGAATCCGGACTAAAAACAAAGTTTGCCACATTGGTAAAAGATGACCCTTTCGAACCGTCGAGAACGACATGCCATTCCCCGTTGCTGTATGCCGTGTAGGCAAAGCGTTTTGAGTCGGGACTGAACATCAACCTGCCCGGCCTGTCAAATATCGGCCCTTCTCCATCATCTATTGTCACTCGCCATGCCCCTGCCTTTAAAAAAGCATAGGCAAAACGGGAAGAATCAGGACTGAAAACAGGCATGGTTGCCATATCACAGGGTTTATACTCTCTTACATTCCTCACAACAAAACTGTCCCTGTTTCGCTGCGCAACATAAGCAAGATAAAGTGAATTCGGGCTGAAAGTTAACTCTTTTACACCATCGAGAAGACGCATTTTTTTTCCATCCCTAATCACATACCATCTGTCGCTTGTTTCTATTGAATAGACATAATGCTTTGAATCAGGGCTGAATACGACTTCACCTATCCGGTCATACGGCTTTGAATATCTGCCGTCAATATAGAGTATCTGCTTTTTCCCGTTTACCGCCACTGCGATCATATGTTTTGAATCCTTACTGAACAGAAAACCCACCTTTCCTGAAATACCGTCAAAGCCTTTGTTTTTTCTGCCGTCCGCAACAATAAACTGTTTTCGGCCTTCCTGGGCACGATAAGCCATACGTGAGCCATCAGGACTGAAGCTGACATCGGCTACACCGTCAAACAAAGGCTCCTCATTATAATCTGTTATGACCTGCATCTTTTTCCCACTGACAGCAATATAAGCGATACGATTTGCTTGCGGACTGAAAACAAGAGACCCTTTTCCAATGCTGTCGTAACGTTTTCCTGCTTTCTTGTTCACACAAACAAACATTCCTTTACCTTTTTGTGCGGCAACATATGCAACGCTCGTGACATCTGAATTAAATGTCAGTGATTCAAGGTAAATGATGGAATCAGCCGGGGGACGGCCTAAGGAGATTAGCTTTTCCGTTATCAGGCTGTCTGGTCCTTGAGCAGACACTGCATTGCCTTGTCCAAAAAGCAAAATAAGGATGGCCGTGGTTAAAAAAAAATACAAATGTATTCTATTGCTCACGAAATACATATCTTTCTTCCTTTCA
>CAZTYY010000200.1:0-3706 GCA_964617785.1 uncultured Desulfobacterales bacterium
GGTTTAATAATAACAGGTGAAAAAACTGAAAAATGATTTTTCAAGATTCGTAAAACCCGCTCAGGGTTTTCCCAATTAAAGGAGTCAGCAGCCCATCTAATTCCTGTTTCTGTCTGGACATAAAGCACTATCAAGATAATCGCAATCAGAAGGAAAGACCATAACACAAAAATTATTTTTTTCTTAATGTTGTCGGTTGTTACGAGAATATTTGCTCCTATGGCGGCCAATACCGGTATTGAAAAACCGAAAATATAAAGGATGCGTGATGCTGTGGATAGGTTTAGTCCTGGTATTAACTTAGCGAAAGGATAATATAGGATACTTCCAGCAGCCATTGATAAAGTTATTAAAGACGATAAAAAATAAAAGGATAAATTTTCCTTTTTGCCTAAATATGGGACACAAACAAAAAACAAGAATAAGGGAGCGATACCTGAATATATGCACAATTCACTGTAATTGTTGTAAATAAGAGAGTCTTTGTCGTTGGGTGTGAATGTATTCCGCTCCCCGGCAGGAGTTCCATAAAAGTCAGGAAAAACCAATGTAGTCAAGTATTTGCCGGGAAGCCGTCCGGTTCTGTTAAAAAGTTCATTAAAGGAAAATTCACTTCTTTGAGGATCTTCAAGAAATGCCACATGTTTGAATAAAAAAAGTGATGATATGGATGTGATCAGCAGAATAGAAACAACAACAGTTATGACATCTTGTTTGTTGAAAGGTTTAAAACTGTTTTTCTTTTTAAGAAGAAAAGATTTGTATAAGCAATATATGCCTATAAAAATGAGTTGATAGATATTAAGCTGAGCACTTCCATTTGTAATTGCTAAGGAAGCGGCACATGTAAGCAAAAGGAAGTGAATCGCTTTTCTCCCATTCAGCCAGCGTTCGAAAAAAAATAGAGCAGCAGGGAGTGTAGGTGCCATAATGATGACATTCTCAAATTCAAACCAAACCATTACATACCCGTTAAACATCCAGGCGACAGCCCCGAGTAGGGCAGGATACTTTTTGAGATCTATTTCTTTAAGATATAAAAACATGAACATGCCGGCAAAGGCCAGGTGAAGCCATAGAAGCAAATCGTGGGCTGTCAATTGCGGGAAGAGTAGATATAAAATAAAAGCAAGAGGGTGCCCTGTTGGTGATGTTTTCAACCCACAAAAATTGTTTGGATTCCAGAAAGGTAATACCTTTTGGTCGAGACATTTTTTTAAAAAATTGAAAGATGTATAAAATACATTTACGGAATCTGTTATTAATGTATTGTGTGCTTTTGGTTGGATTGTTTCGCTTTTCCATGGCAGATAATCGGATAGCGTGTCAAAAGCATAGAATGTTTTGTTTTGGAAGATGACAGGATGGAAAAAGATGAATGAAAGTATAAATATCATAACTATCGGGAATATATTTTTTGACAGTATTGTATTAATAGATTTCATTACAAATCCTACTCTTTTCGTTCAAGAGTAATGGTAGCAAACATTGCGATTGTTTGCATAAAAGGGGTCAGCAGATATTCAATGTATTGGCAGGACCTATAGAAAATTCCTGGAACCAGGCTTTTTAAAGAGACACCTCCGGATAACAGATAAGAAAATGGTGTGTGCAGCCGAATATTTTTTATATTCCACTCAGGATATCTGCGAATTAATTTGTTCAGGTCTCTGTTAAAAACGATCCAAGGCAATGCCGAATTAGCAAGTGACAAAGGGCCGCCATCATCCTGTAGTGCCCAATCATTTGCATCGACATCCACGGGTTCATGATGTAAATGAGAAAAAATGAATTTAGACCACTTTGTCATCCAGGGTTCAATCATAACAATAACACCTTCAGGCTTAACACAAAAAGAAGCTTCTCGAAGAAATTTATCGACATTCGGAATATGGTGAAATACGTCTACCATAACGATACCTTTCAGGCTGTGTTTTTTACAAGGAAGTCTGCAACCGTCTAATGATATATCAACATTAGGTATCTTAAGTATCTCTGATGTGATGAGGTTCGGAATGAAATCTTGAAGGAAACCACCACCTGATCCCAGTTCGACAACAGGACCGTCAATATTTCTTGGAAGTGACTGCTCGATCTCCGAATACCAGGAAGAATAAATTTGTTTTAAAAAAGCCTTTTCTCTTATCATCCTCGAGATCTGTTCGTTAGTCTCGGGCGCATCGATATCAAGGTTCCTAACAAGTGGATGAGTTAAAAATGACTTCAAGTTTAACAGCATAATTCCTCACAACTCAGAACTCAAACAAATTTAATTCGTTTGGCAGCAAAAATAACCATTTTGAGCAATAGCCAGCCATGTCGCCAGCGGCTTATGCTAGTTGATCCGTATTTTCTTTCACGGTATCGAATTGGCAGTTCGGTAATTTTCATAGTTAGTCTTGCAGCACCAAACAGGAGGTCGAAATCTCCAAATGGATCAAAATCGCCAAAATATGATCGGTTTCTGGCGATAAACTCGTAATCGCGTTTGTATAAAACTTTTGTTCCACAGAGCGTATCTTTTATCGGTTGGCTGAGCAGCCAGGAGAAGGCCAGGCTGAAAAACTTATTACCAAGGATATTAAAAAACCGCATGGCTTTATCTTCCATCGGATATATCAAGCGGACGCCATTAATGAATTCTCCTTTTCCTGAGACTAATGCATCCACAAACCGTGGAAGGTCTTCAGGTGGTACAGTCAAGTCTGCATCAAGAATCATAAGAATATCACCTTCGGCTTTTTCAAAGCCGAGCCTTACAGCGTCACCCTTGCCTTTTCCATTTTGTCTGAACAAACTGTATTTTTTTTCAGGGTATTTTTTTATTTCTTTTTTAATGGCTTCATAGGTATTATCTGTTGAATGGCCTTCAACAAATACTATTTCAGTTTCTTTTCCCATCTCAGGAACACGTTTTATAATATTTTTGATGTTTCCAGCTTCATTACGTGCCGCTACTATAACTGAGACGGTAGGTGATTGACGGGTTTCCAGTTCCTTTTTTGTCAGGCGAGGGGCGAGCGACAGCAAAATTCGCAAGTGCGAACCATCTGAAAGGTGTTAAATGCACTAAATATTGGTTGCATAGTGTCGATAATAATGGAATTTTGTAAGGGAGGAGTATATGCGAGTGGGTATTAACCAATTCAAATTCTGTAAGTTTTAATAAGCTGATAACATCGTCAGGAGAAAACCAGTTTTGCTCCAATAGATCGGCACCAAGACCGAGCCGTTTTATTATTCCGAGTGGTATTCTCCACAGGTTATTATAGAAGTTAAAAACAACTCGAGTCCTTTCATGTGAAAATGTTCGAATTTTCTCAAGAACAGTCTGCACATCCCAAAGATCATTTACAAGGTCAGACAAAATGATTACATCAAACTTAGTATTCAAGGATATTTCATGAATATCAGATCGAATGAATGTGAGGTCAGGGTGTTTTTCTGAAGCTTGCTTTACTATTTTGTCTGAAAAATCTACGCCAACGCCAAAAGATGGTTTCAAGGCTGCTAAAAGATCGCCAAAGCCGCTTCCGAATTCTAAAACCGTAAGGCCCGGCGGAATTAAGTGTTTGAAATAACGCTCTATCAGTTTCTGGTAATATATTCCGGCTCTTTTAGCGCGCGCCTTTTTATGAGCTATGCTATTCCAGTGCGCAATACGATTTTTTCTGTAAACTGTTTTTTTGGGCTCCATTTTGGATAA
>CAZTYY010000201.1:0-3567 GCA_964617785.1 uncultured Desulfobacterales bacterium
AGAACTCATCCTGGCTTTGTGGAAGAGAATAAGTATCTGTTGTTGGAGGGCGTTTCCTTATTTCTTCAGGCACTCCAAGATATTCTGCTATCTGATAGACCTGCGTTTTGTATAGATGGGCGATTGGTTTAATATCAGCAGCGCCATCTCCGAGTTTAACAAAGAACCCCTGATCATATTCCAGACGATTTGGGGTTCCGGCTACTGCAAAATTCAACCTATCAGCATGATAATATTCAAGCATTTTTCTTGTTCGCTGTTTAAAATTCGTCGCAGCAACAATTGCAAGATACGCCTTCAAAGAAAGTCTTTTTTTGATTTGTGTTTTGTCAGATTTCTCTGCAACAATGGAAAACAGGTTGAATCCTTTGCTTTCAATAATGTTGTGTATAACGATTTTCGATTTCCAGCCATTATCATATTCAGGAATCACTTTTTTTACAGCTTCATTATATCTTTTATAAAACCCTACGGATTCGAGAATCTCCGAAATATCTTCGTGGATCTTCTCGATTTCAAAATGATCGGCAACAATTCCGCTGAGGCTCAACGTCTCATCAGCCGAATGACGTTCCGGCATCTGAAGTGCTATTACTCTTTCTTTGCCAAGAGCTTTTACTGCAAGCGCTGCTGTAACGCTGCTGTCTATACCACCTGAAAGTCCGACAACAATTCCTCTGCGTTTCAGTTTTTTACTTATAATTTCGCGCATCCTGTTTGTTATCTTTTCTACTTCTTTTTCAGAATCAATCAACAATACATCTTTTGAAAAAGCCATTTTCTTCCTTTCTTTTGTATTTCAAATTTTACAATACTGCTCTAAACGGATGGGGAGGGACAATGTCTATCCTGAAAGTTGTACGGTTTTCCTGATATTCGACTTCGATATCAGTTGAATCAAGAAAACGGTATGTATATTCAAGATTAATTGAACACCACTTTGTTATTAGGGCTGTTATACCAATACCCGCACGTGTGTTACGGTCTTCCCTGTCGGCTCCGGATTCGGAATCAGTGTTGGTATAGTCATCCACATTATAGGAAGCAAAACCATTGCTGAAAAAATGTCTTGAAAAATGATATTCGGCATGGCATTCAGCTCCGTAGTAAAGCGAAAAACCAAGGTTTTCTGCGTCAAGATACGACTCCCTGTAACCACTTGACCCAGTGATGCTGATTGAACCGCCTTTAACTCTCCATGTTGTTCCCAAGTCTCCATCTGCCGTAAGGCCTGCATTGTCATCGCTGACTTCCATGTCTTGAACAAAATAACCGACATCAATTGTAAAATTCGAGTCCTCTGATATTTGCCATCTTACCCCTGCGGACGGATTATAAATATTGTAATTTTCAGTTTCTCCTTCATATTCCATCAAAGAATGGGAGTATTCAATGAAAAAATCAAGATGTCTGTCAAATCTTCGCATCAGTCTTATATCGCCACTGTAGTGGTCAAAATCATCCGGCTCGCCTTCGAACACTCCTTTCATATAACTGCTGTCTGCCTCAATACCCCATGTGTTAGGAATAAACCAATAGACCAAATTGGCATACGGATTATGGCTAGAGTTGTCTTCAACATTAGGATCATCGTTTGCAAGCAAACCATGAGTATATCCCAGCGTAAAGGAATCATCAGGGCTAAACCGACTGACAAGCTCTATAGTTGCATCGTTACTGTGGTAGAGATGTCTCGTTCTCCGTATATATTCATAATCTTCTCTAGTGGTAACTGGATCTTCTGTTCTGACAAAAGAATCCATCAAATTCAACCTTGTACTTCTCGATATTGCCGCCCATCCGGAAAACCCGGCATTTTGCCGCATTGTATTGTTACCTTCATGTCGTGCATAATTGCTATATTCAGGATCATAAGAAAACTCAAAACCCATACTTTTAAAATCGATTCCAGCTGTGATTCCGGGTGAAACAGTCGTTATATAGTCATGATCTCTGACGGCATCATCTTCAAAATACAAATTGTTCGTATATGTTTCACTTATGGAAAAACGCGGTAGACATTTAAGTGTATATGCTTCAGCCGGTATTGTCGCACAAAGCATGAAGAAAATTGCAGCGCAAATTATTGAAGCAGACAATTTAAAACCTTTGAAGAATATCAATTTCATAATTACAACTGCCTTCGATAATCTTTTCTGCCTAAGGAACAATAATAGTATCATTAGCTTTTATTGAAATATTTTTACTAAAATCCCCGCTTTCGATAATTTCCTTGTAGCGAAGCCGGATCACCTTTTTCTTGTTTCCATACTCGCGAAAAAGAATGATCTCATCCTTTTGCGCCCACTCTGTAAAACCACCCGCAAGTGCAAACGCCTGAAGAATAGTTAACTCCTTATTAAGGCTATATTCGCCTGTATTCGCGACTTCGCCTAAAACATAAAATTTTTGACTTTCTGCATTATCCACCGTAACGGTTACGACAGGATTTGCAACATACTTTTTTAATTTTATTTCTATTATATCCTTAAGCTGCATTGTTGTACTGCCTGCTGCAGGCACATCATTCAGAAGAGGGAATGAAATGTTTCCGTCAATTCTCACAAGCACTTCTTCCTTTGACAAATCAGGTTCCTTCCATGTGACAATGCTTAGTATGTCGCCTTTACCAATGATATAGCTTCTTTCTGGGTTTCCAATGTCTTCCTTGGCCGTCGCACTGCTGCTCCACAGGCTTAAGAAAAGACAAAATAAAAATGCTGCGACGGGTAAGAATAAAGTCTGAAAGGCTCTTTTTTTCTTCAAAGTAAATCTCCTTTATTCGGGCTGGCTATTAATGTCAATTTATCAAAGGCCTTTACACAGCTCCGCCTGGTCGTTTACATAAGCCAATGCGCTACAACCTTCTTTTTCATCTTCTTGTAGTATATAATTTTATCTTGCGCCTGTTCCAGAAAGAACTATTTTTACAGTACGCATGATTATCAACACATCCATCAAAATGGAGAAGTTTTTTGTATAAAACAGGTCGTATTTTAATTTTTCTTTTGCGTCATCTATTGATGCACCGTAGCCGTAGCTCACCTGGGCCCATCCTGTAATACCCGGTTTTACAGTAAAACGCTCTCCATAGTATGGTATTCTTTTATCAAGCTCTTTAATAAAAAAATCCCTTTCAGGCCTTGGACCGACAAAGCTCATCTTACCTTTTAACACATTCCACAACTGGGGAATTTCATCGATTCGCAATTTACGGATAAAACGACCTACTCTTGTAATCCGCTTGTCATCATCACTTGCCCATACAGGCCCGCTCACTTTTTCTGCATCCTCAACCATGGAACGGAACTTGAGCATCTTATATGTTTTTCGTTTTTCTCCGACCCTTTCCTGCGAAAAAATGATCGGTCCACGTGAATCGAGTTTAATAAAAAAAACAACCATTAATATCAATGGCATAAGAAGGATAAGCAGAGTAAGCGACAGAATAAAGTCTCCTGTTCTTTTTACAAATCGTCTTTTTCTTGTTTTTTTAAACCCTTTGGAAAAAATAAGCCATGCAGGATTGATCTCCTCTACTATCAACTTTCCTGTAAGCATCTCGTA
>CAZTYY010000202.1:0-3530 GCA_964617785.1 uncultured Desulfobacterales bacterium
ATGATATTTGCAATGGGAGCTCTGAGCGAGAGACCGGCTTACGTGGCGCGCTTTGTGATCAACACAGGCAAACTGAGTCCGATTCAACAGCAGCGAATTACAGATGGCCAGCGATTATGTAATCAAAAAAAGAAAGTGTATGTAAATAAAGTAGCTGCCCGCCTTGGCATTGATTGGCTGGTTATTAGTAATCATAAGCCCTTTCTATGGGAACATGATAAAACAGTGCAACCGGATTTCACATCAGGCAGATACCGTGTTTATCACTTGAGGTGAACTTTAAAATTATGAACAAATTTTATAGACAGATATTGTCTGGTGAAACGGAGTTAGGATATCCTGGAGAGGAAACCTAATAAGGGATAGCAGGGGATACAGGTAGCATTGAATAATGTGTCGAATAAAAGCGAGATAGTTTCCAACCTTGGATAATGAGATAGGCTCTCAAAAAGGTGAGCATCAACAAATCATCCCCTATTGCGATATAAAGTAGGTTCTAGAACTGAAGCAAATGAATCTAACTCAGCCCCCAAGAAAGCATTAATTCTTTCACACTGGGATACAGGAGCATGGATCATATCTTGATAGTTGATAAAAAGAATCGAAAAATTCTCCCGGTTTTCAATCCAGTTATTAAATCCCGACAACTGTTTTGTAAAGAGTTCAGCCAGCTTCTCATCGCCGACTTTTGCACCGCTCCTTCCCGAGCGCTGCAACATTTTTTTCTGAGAAGTTAAAACTTCGTTTATCTCCCGGCGCATAAAAATTACGTGATATTCATATTCATCCGGAAGGTCATAAATAAGCCGATAAATCACTTTAACTGCTTTGCCCTGTGCCTTTGAGACCCATAACGGATCATCCTTTGTCCTTTTTGCCGGCTCGAATTCGTAGTAGCCTTTTGGGTTATCTTCATCCTTTTTTCGGATATTATCTGTAAGTATAAGAAGCCCTCCGGCGTCAAGCGCCTGCATCATCATGGAAGTACCGGAACGTGGAAGGCCGGAAACAATTGTAACAAAATTTAAATTCATAACTATATCCTGACTTTTAAAAACGGTTTAAAAAGCAATGCGAATATCATTGATGCAATAAAAAAATAGATAAGCCACCAGTCTGTGCCATAAATTTTTGAATCCCTTGTAGGGCAACCAATACTGATAGACTGAACAGCTGAATCAGACGGAAAATGCTTTTCAAGTGGGTAAAGGAAAATATCGGCTATGTCCTGACCTGGCTTTTTACAACTCAGACGCATGAAACCATCCCCCGCAGCCAGCTGCTTTTCATATTGTTTGTTGCCAACCTGAAAAATCAGGGAATGGTAACCATTTTTAATGGGTTTGATTTTCCAGTATATCTCTTTTGTACTCAATACTCGAACCGGCCCGATAGTATTAAGGATTTCTGCCTGTGATTGAAGTTTTATGTCCGGCCAGGCTTTATTATCGTTATTCAGCTTCATCTTGACAACTACAGGATCATCACCTGTCCGAACCGGACGCGCCTGATACCAACTCCCCATTTGTACAAGTATCAGACTGACAGGTACAATCATGAAAAGCATAGGCACTATCGAGTGAAAAAGCAGCTTGAAAGAAGCGATAAAGATTCTAACCTGTGATTTAAAGGCAACAGAAGAACTCTCCTTATAGAGTTTTATGGCAAGTATGTTTGCTTTAATGTCATCCCTGATACAGGCAATAGCATTTTGATTGGAAGTATATTTGAAAATCACAAGCAGCAGGATGCCAAGCAATGCGGAAATGATATTGATAGAAAGCCAACCCGGCAATACAGCAACAGGTGAAAGAAAAAAATTTCCTAAAGCATTTGCTACTCCATTGATAACGGTTATGACCGGAATTAAGAAATCTGTCACTCTATGTATCCTAATCCGCGAAGCTGTTCATCAACCGCATTATCTCCTTCACTCGACTCTTCGAGTTGAGCAAGCTCTTTTTCAATTATGGAGGTTATGAATTCCTCAAAACTGCTGTATCCCGCAACCTCAGCAGCTTTTTTTGCACGATTGTACAGTTTTGAGTCAATTTTAATTTTTGCCATTGTCTTCTTTCCTTTTCGAATATTTTTACGAAACAGTTGAATAAAAGATATTTCTCCCGGTCATTGTCGGGGGAATTTTCAAACCGAATTCAGTCAAAATTGATGGCGCCAGGTCCACAAGCGATGGGTCCGGTACTCCAACCGGCCTGTTGCTGAAAAGGACTCCAGGCACTTCGGAAGCATCCATGCAGTGATCCGCACTCCAGGCAGAATCATTGTCATAAATGATATCATCGGTTATCCCACCAAGGCAAGTTTCCCATGAAGCGCGAAAGTCTCGGTTGTATCCGACTATCAGATCAGGAGTATATTTTGTAGCCCTGCCGGAATAAGCCTTGTCTGTTCGGTGGACTTTCCGGATGACTTTACGACCATCAACATCACGAACAGCCTCTAGCCCGGCTGCCAATTCTTCAATAAGCTGTTTTTTTTCCTGCCCTGGGTTGACTATACCATAGCGTTCACGGCCTTTTAAATTCAGATAGAGCCCGTTCATGCCAAGACCGTATGCCCGGCTTACGGACCAGTCAACATCACTTAAAAGAGAGGTTGAATCATACGGACCGAGATAACCGTTTTTTTTAAGCCAGGAATTAAGATTGAACTGTCTTTTGAAATTTGAAAATCCATGGTCGCTCATTACTATAACATGGGCCTTTTCACCGTATCGTTTTAAAAGATTACCGACAATCGAATCCATTCGTGAGTAAATATGTTTCAAGTGATCAAAACATTCTATAGCCTTGGCGCTTGATCGTGTAGGGTGTGCGGCGTTGCTGTCCCACCAAAGCATATGCGCCTGGAGATCTGTGCTGGAAAAATAGAAAAAAAGCAAGCCATCTTCATAATTTTCAAGGGCATAATTCAATAAATTTTCTCTTTCCTTCAGTACGTAGTCTGACTGCTCTATATATTCGTCTTCTGAAAACACTTCTCTTGACAATGCCTTGTGATCTTCCTGAAAACCTGTTGTATAAAAAAGGCCCAGCTTTTTGGCAATCTCCTGGCTGAATTCAGGCGGCTCTGTCAATTGAATAGCAGGATCCATTGGATTGGCATTGAGAGGCGTTACATATAATCTAAAATTTGGAGACACTTCCTGCAGGTAAAAGCGGCAGATACTACTAATTTTTTTGTCAGGCATGAAATCGGGAGTTGAAAGTGTGTAATCAAGGTTTACCCATCTGCTCCATTCTCCTTTACCAATAACAAGTGTGTGCTTTTCAATCTCAATAACAGCAGCCTGGGCTTTTTTGTCGCGATGGACGACAAATTCAATTGTGGTCGGTTTGAATTCCTTAAGCAATGTGTTTTCCGGACCTTCAAGCTTTAGCGGATGGGAAGTATCTCCATCAAAATAAATCTTTGATTTTTTCCCGCCACCGGTCGATTCTGTTTTTGCTGGTCCGTCTTCATAAAAATTCTGGAAAAATCAAAAGAAAAGAACTTCTAATGACGCTATA
>CAZTYY010000203.1:0-3523 GCA_964617785.1 uncultured Desulfobacterales bacterium
CCTGAGTGTTGTTTCAATACCCGATACAAGATCGTCAAAATATTTTTTCATCATTTTATCACCTCAACATTTCAATAAATGCTTCTATTCTTGTTTTTTGCTGGCCGATTGAACGTGTTGTACAGTCACCTTCAAGCAACAGCATTGGGATGCCTTCTTTTTGTAATGCTTTTCGAATCAATGGTATCCTGGCAAGGTAAGGGTCGCAGAACTTCATGATATGTCCGATCACACCCTTTGCATTACATGCTTTTGCCTTTGCTAAAACATCCTCTGCGATCCATGCCGGGGAGGACGGTTTGAAAGTTCTCGCACAGGGTGGGTGGGACAGGATTTGACGAGAAATGTTTAGAAAGATATCCTGTCCTTTGTCTACTTCAACGGAAGTGAACAGTCGCGACCCGGTGCAGAAGTCATTTCCCGCAACATGTACGCCACTATCCTCAAAAAGAGTGTATACATCAGGGTCAGGAAGCATGTTGCCGAAAATAAATACAGGAACACCATCATCAGTCGAGCCAGCCTGATCCGCCTGGTCAGTGTCCTGTTTTTTGATATCCTTGAGGTATGCGATTGTATGGTCGGCTGATTCTGTGGAAGCGCGATTATAGATTTCCTGCATTCTTGGGCTTCCCCCAGGCAATTTGCCTTGTCGTATCTTTTCTTCCGTGTCTTTTAAAAGATGAGCAAGATGATTGTATTTATTTATACTTTCACTGATCTGTTGTTCTGAATCCGCTTTTGATCCCGTTTTTGGTCCTGTTTCTGATCCAGTTTTTGGTCTCGGCCATGTGTTAAGCACATCCCAGAGTCGTGAAATCTCACCTGCATAAAATGACACATCAATTTTCTCAGCTGTGGCAGGAAGATCCAGCAGAATAACATTGTCGCCGGGCCTGATGCTTTTCCATGCATCGGAAAGTCGTCTCATGGCATCACAACTGTTAATAAATACCATTCCGAAAAGATCCGGCAGGTCATTGTCAAGGGCCCGGTCAAGCACACGCTTAATGTGCGGACATAGATTGTCGTGCAGTATTCGGCCTGCCTGGTCCGGCCATTCACCTGTTGGAAGAATACGGTAAGGCGTAAAACCCGCTGCATCGATAAGTGCCATCGGTGTATACGCGCAGGTAAAACCGATCAATTGACTGTTTTTTTCTTTCATTCTTTTCTCCTGTTTTCCGCATTAGTAAGAATCTTTTTTAAAAACGTCATTGTTTGAGTAAATTCTTTTTCATTGATGCCATCAAAAAGTCCGGAAAAGGTGTTGTTCAGGACATTAAGCACAGGCTTTTTAATATTGCGTCCATGATCTGTTAAGAATATCCGATGAATTCTCCGGTCATCCGTATCAGACGCTCTGTATAAAAGCTCGTCACGTTCCATCCGGTCGATAAGCCCGGTCATGCTTGATGGCTCGAGTCTGACTTTATGACCGAGCTCAACGACTTTCAAGCCGTCTTCTTCCCATAGAGACATAAGAACTCCAATATAAGCAGGCTTTACGACTTCAATGTTGGCATCATTGAGCTCTTTTTTCAGTACAGATGTAACGGAAAGGGTAACCCTGGAGAGCATGTAGTACGGGCAGTTCGCAAGGTCACTGAGATTTAAAACATTGAAACATTCAGAAGTTTTGTCTTCATCCATAAAATATGTCTCCGTAATATGTTAATGCGTATATTACGCATACGAAACAATATGTCAAGAAAAAGTTTGTAGATATGGAAAATTATAAATTAGATTTCAGAAGATGATGAAAATAAGATAACGGAGAAATAATCATAAAAAAGACTGAGGCAAAAATTATTAACTCGCCTCAGTCTTATTAATCCAATCCCTTTTATTATGGTTATTTATTATTCAAATTTGATTTTTGCAACAACTCCGGCATGATCAGAAGGCCATAAACCACTTGGTGTCATATCGCTTACTTCATCGCCAACAACGTCGGCCATAACTTTATCGATCTCCAGATTTTTTGGATCTACGAAGACGATATCGATGCGTGATGTCAGTTCAGCGGTCGGATCACTGACATACTCGTCAAATCCGCTGGTGAAACCATCACCAAATTTTTTCTGCTCAAGCCAGGCATCTTTGTATCCGAAATAAGTTTTTGCCAGCATATAAGGCGGTACGTATTGCATCAGCACATATCCACCCTCTCCGTCAGGCACATAGCTTTCGCCCGGTAGATCTTCCGAAGAACTGTTGAAATCGCCGACCATGACGATGGGCTTGGTTTCATAAGACAGAATCGTTAATAACTCCTGCATTTGGGCTGCCTGGAAAACTCTATAAACACTTCCCACCGAGCTGCGTACTTCAAGATGGGTATTGACGAAACGGTAGACGTCGCCCTTAATATCTACATCAACGGCAATATATCCCCGAGTGAATGCGAGGGGTTCTGCGCCTCCTACATCCAGTTCCAATTGATATTGATAATTACCCTTGTACTCATTCGAGGCAGCATGATCTTCGCGCACCAGGATAACATCATGGTCTACCATGCGTACATCTGATAGAAAAAATGGTTCGCTATCAACTAACATGGGCATTTCTATGTCGGCATTGGTATTTATAAATGCAGTGTAATTCATTCCACGTGCCTGTAATGCCGCTTCAAGAACCGAATAAAAGTCGATGACGACTTCTGTAGTCCGATACCCCGGCGGCAAGGGACCAAAGACATTGCTAGGTACTGTAATTTCATACCTTGACACTTCCTGCAGACCGACAACATCCGGTTCAAATAGGGCTATTTCATCGGCAAGCGCTTCTGCACGCTCAGGAAAGTTGGAGTTCAGTACATCTTGAAAAACCACGGCAACGGTTTTTGGAATTGCCATGGGATCTGGCATTTTTGGGCAGTCTGGACTTTCCGGGTCTTCACAGGCTGGGTCATCTGGGTCAATTGGTATAAGGGGTGGGTTTAATGCAGCATCAACCACTTTAAAAATATCTGCACCTAAATACACGTTACGGGTCATTGCTTTTATCTTGGGGTCTCCTGCAAATGCTGATGAGGGAAGTGTAATCAGCGTCACAACCACAAGTAAAAGCGACATTTTGATTAGATTTGAAAACAGTTTTCCAAATTTTCTTTCCATGATACGTCCTCCTTCTTAATTGATGTTAATTGGTCAATCGACCTAAAACGCAATGTTCAAAATATGTTGTAGTGAAGAATGTGATTGTTAACGCGCCACTCTGTTTTCACACAATACCGCAACAACTGTTTAGACAGTGAACATCGTTTGATAATAAAAACCCATTAACATAGACGAACCTTTATTTGCAACAAAAAAGTTAGGTGCTCAGTTTATTGCGAGGTTTTTTAAGGAAACAATAAGCTGGAGAACAGTTTAAAGTGAAATAGTGATTATTTAAACTCGTTAATTCCCCTTATTGTTAATTAAAACGCGTACATTTTTTCCTGGTTGAGTGGGTTTGTCTGTGGACTCGTCAAAAACAATAACAACATCGCTGAATTTGTCATTGTTGAGATACAGGG
>CAZTYY010000204.1:0-3468 GCA_964617785.1 uncultured Desulfobacterales bacterium
GCATATGTGTTTTTTTTTAATAAAGCAATAAAAGGGAAAACCCTTGAAAAATATCCTGTCTTATATATATTAAGACTCCATGCATCATTTTGTAATTATAATTAAACATTATTTTCAAATTGCGCGCAGGGAAAGCGTCCACAAGATCCTTCTGCCGATTCTTCTGGTTTTTTTTGCCGGAAGCGCTGCATTCTTCTGGTTTGAAAAGGAGGCAGGCTTAGCAGACTCATTCTGGTGGTCCATCGTCACCATGACAACCGTCGGATATGGTGATATTTCGCCCATGACAACCGGAGGCAGAATTGCCGGTGTACTGGTGATGCTTTTCGGCATCGGTTTTCTGGGTGTATTTACAGCTGCAATAGCAGGTTTTTTTATTGAAAACAGGCTTCTGGAGAATAAAGGAATGAAACCAACCAATTTTACCAATCATTTTATCATCTGCGGATGGAATTTCAGGGGAAATGATATTGTAACGGAACTCCGCGCAGATCCCAAAAGCGCTGATCTTCCGCTGGTCATTATCGCAGACATTCCTGAAAAACCTTTGGATGACCTTCAAGTCCATTTCATTCGGGGAAACGTCAACCCGGACACACTTGAAAAGGCGAATATTTCCAAGGCAGGGGTTGCATTCCTCCTCTCTGATGATAAGCTTGACGCCCATTCAAGGGATGCAAAGACGATTCTCAATACCATGACCGTTAAAAATGTCTGTCCTGACGTGTATACATGCGTGGAGTTAATGGATTCTAAAAACACGGAACACTGCAGGATGATAAAAGCTGACGAAGTGATCACTGTTGGAGGACTCAGCACAAACCTTCTGGTACAGGCAGCCCTTGATCATGGAATCACAAGAATGATCAGTGAGCTTGTCAGTAATAAATATGGTGAAAACCTTTACAAAATAGAACTTCCGTCTTATCTTACCGACAAGGATTTTTTTTCGGTGATGTGTGATTTAAAAAAACAGCATAATATACTCTGCGTCGGCATTGAGGACAAATCAGGACAAAACCTGATTGCCAACCCGGACACAAGCTACATACTAAAGGCCGACGATCATTTGATCGTTATGGCAAAACACAGGCCTGAAATAATAATTTAATGATCGCCACAACATAACGGAGGATATATATGAAAGAAAAATTTGAAACAGTTAAGGCGTATCTTCATGAAATAAACGTTGCCATTGTTGATGAAAATGAGGATGAAGAACTTGTGGTTGTTGAAGACGAGGAAAACGGCATAAAAAACCTGATCATTGACTGCGAAGAGCCGATTATTGTTCTTGAACAGGTAATAATGAATGTCCCTGGTGACTCAAAAGATCTTTTCAAGCGACTTCTCCAGATGAACCGGAACCTTGTTCACGGCGCATTTGTCCTGGATGAAGATGGAGAGGTTGTCATTTTTCGTGACACGCTTCAACTCGAAAATCTGGACAGAAATGAACTTGAGGGTTCAATTCATGCATTAAGCCTTGCACTTTCGGAATACGGGACGGAACTGCTCGAATATGCAGCCTAAAACTGAACACAGGTCAGGATTTATTTTTACAAATTTTTTGAAACCACAGGAGGTATGACCAATGTCATTATTCAACAGAATTTTCAAGATGGGACAGTCCCAAGCCCATTCAGTTATCGATAAGATGGAAGACCCGATTAGAATGACCGAACAAGGGATCCGAGATCTTAAAAAAGATCTCCAGGGCGCAATGCAGAGTCTTGCAGAAGTCAAAGGTGTCACCATCAGGACGCGCAAGGAGGCGGAAAACAATAAAAAACTTGCCGCAGACTATGAGCGGAAAGCAATGCTTCTTCTTCAAAAAATGCAAAATGGCGAACTCGATGCTTCGGAAGCGGAAAGGATAGCCACTGAAGCACTTTCTAAAAAAGAGAGTCATGCAAACGAAGCGATAAAGTTGTCCCAGGAAGCGGAAAATAACCAAAAAATGTCAGACAGCCTTCAGGCAAATGTGAACAAGCTGAAATCAACAATTTCTACCTATGAAAATGATCTTATCACCCTGAGAGCACGTGCTCGAACAGCAGCCTCCACCAAGAAAATTAATAAACAGATCGCAAAAGTAGATTCCTCGGGGACTATCACCATGCTTGAAAAGATGAAAGCAAAAGTGGAGGAAGACGAGTCGCTTGCCTTAGCATACGGAGAAATGGCAACTGCTGACAGAAGTATTGATGATGAGATAAATTCAGTGCTTTCCAGTGGAAAAAGTATCACGTCTTCCGCCAGCCTGATAGAACTCAAACAAAAAATGGGCATTACGTCATAATATGGGCTTTAAAGATTTTTTTAAAAAGAAAAAAACAGAAGACCCCGACCCTTTGAAAGACCTGACACTTGGCAATCTCAAGATCGGCTCCTATGTTGACTGGGACATGAAGACCTGGGAAGTCACCGCATATAACCGTTACGATTGGGGTTCCGGTGACGTAACCCGCGAGTGGCAGCTGAAATCAAGCGATGATACAATATACCTTGAACAGGAAACAGATGATGATGTGTTCTGGAGCATAAGCCGAAAGATATCTTTTAATCGTTTAGGAACTGGTATCCGAAACCATATCCTTGAAAACGAAAATCCGCCGGATGAAATCGAATTTGATGGAACACGCTATTTTCTTGAAGATTCTTCAGGGGGACGTTTCTTCAAGGATGGAACCGGGGCAGGACATGAGTTGATCAAATGGGAATACGAGGATGATTCGGGCAAAAAATACCTTTCAATCGAACAATGGGGAGAAGAAAGTTACGAGGCATCTGTCGGCAAAGAAGCAGAAGAATACCAGTTTTCCAACATCCTGCCGCCTGCGTCATAAGGACCTGTTTTGTACTTGACACTTTTCCAGCTATACGTATCTAAACAAACTCTATTTTTAGTTACGGATATCAACGGAAATATAACTAGTCAGGTAATAGTAGCTGCTACAGGAGTGGTAGTTACAAGGACTACTCAAGAAGCCATTTCAGTGCAAGCGCTTCATCCGCAAACAAACTGCACCGATATCCAGCATTCGAGAGAGACGTTGCTATAAAGTTATGTGACTGGTCACCTGAATTTGCAAGAATAGCAATTTTTGATAACCTATCAAGCCCTAACAGAGCCATATCTTTATACCCAAAATCATATTGTTCCATAGTGCCTGAAACATTTGATGCACCACGAACATCAACCAAAAACTTATTAACTCTTTGTTGTTTGGCTTCTTCAATTGCTTTCTTAGCAAATTCTCTCGCCAACTCTCCGGTAATGGCTTCGAGTGCTTGAACTCTTAGATATGTTCCGTCATCTGATAAACTTATATTGTACCTCATGACGTAATTCCTCTGATATCAAAACTGTGACTGATTATTGAACTCAATTGGGAAATGGTAAAGTGATAATTTTCTAATAGCTAAATTGATCTTGTTTTGTCAATGATTTAAATCTGTAGTGGT
>CAZTYY010000205.1:0-3433 GCA_964617785.1 uncultured Desulfobacterales bacterium
GCAGGGTGATCAGATAATAGTTGAGGTAACAAGCGGTGGTGATGCAGGAGATATCCTGACAACTCCTGTGGGAGCTCTGAACAACGATGACACATCTAAGACAAACTGGACATTAACACAGTTACGAATAGATAATGACAATAATGGGGATATTGACGAAGTCTATACATATGAATACGATACCGACGGTTATTTAGAGACAAAAACACATTATCCTAATGTAGATGGGGATGGAAATCCAACCGGCAATCCTGATGAGATTACTGAATACAATGTTGATAATGGTGTGCTTGATGAGATAGAATATGACACCGACGGTAACGGGACGGTCGATAAAATAACTGACTATGATTATGATGACGGCAGTATAGACAAGGAAGAGATTTATCTTTCGTCTTCAAAAGATGGTGATCCTGATGAAACATGGCGCTATGATTATAATACCAGCGAAGGTGCTTTTTTAAAAGAACGTTATATCGGAGGTGCTGATGATGCAAGTGAGACAATAGCTTATAACTCACATGGTGACATTACAATGGTTTCAGCAAATCCTGATGATTCAGGTGAATTTCAGTCCATAATAACGATATCGAACAGCTATGACCACCTTGACAATATTACAACAACAACAACTATTATTACTATTGGTGGGGCGGATCCGGAAACAGATGTAGTGACATACCAATACACCTATAATGATTTAAATGGTAACCTTGAAAGTTATGAAGCAGATGATGGTGATGATGCTACGACAAACCCTGTCACATATTTTAGATGGGAATAGAGTTTTTTTAATATATTTGCTTGACAAAACAGAAACATAACAGTAAAAAATTTAGGTCTGCTCAGACAGTAGAGCGTTTTATAGCACCAGTTCTTGCTTTGACGGGATTTGTTTAAAAGAAAGACAAAAGGAGTATTAAACTTATGACATTAACAAAGAGCCAGATTGTCGATTCCATCCAAGAAACAACCGGATTTTCCAGAAACAATTCTGTTGAAGTCACTGAAACGCTTCTTGAAATTATAAAAAAAACGTTAGCAAGCGGTGACAGCGTTATGATCAGCGGTTTTGGAAAGTTTACTGCCAAGGAAAAAAAAGCAAGACGAGGTAGAAATCCCGCAACAGGCGACGATATGATGCTCGATGCCAGAAAGGTAGTCACATTTGTATGTTCCGGCAAACTAAGAGATAAAATTAACAAATAATTAGTTCCTGTAAGGTTTAGGCCGGAAACAATAACCTTTGCCGGCTTCCAGCTTGCCAAAAAAATAGCCAATGAACTACATCGCAGTAATTATTCTCTTTGCCATGATTGTTGAGGTCATGACCAACGGGCTGTCTGATTTTCTTAATCTGAGAATGGCCGGCAATGATTTGCCGGAAGCCTTTAGCGGCATGTGCGATGAAGATCAATATCGAAAATCTCAAGAATACTTACGCGTCAACACTGGGTTCAGCTGGATTGTTTCAGTTGTCAGTCTTTCAATAACTCTTTTGTTCTGGTTCGGAAAATGGTTTCCATATCTTGATAATTGGACGCGTTCATGGGGCAGAGGGCCTGTCTTAACAGGGCTGATGTATATCGGCATTCTGATTTTTTTCAAGGTACTTTTATCCCTCCCTTTCAGTATCTATTCAACTTTTGTCATAGAAGAACGATTCGGGTTTAACAAGACAGGGTGGGTCACCTTTGTTATAGACAGGATGAAAGGGTTTGTTCTGGCAATGCTGATAGGGGCCCCGCTCCTGGCAGGTGTACTCGGTTTTTTTATTTATGCCGGGTCTAATGCCTGGTGGTATTGTTGGATCGGGGTTACTGTTTTTATCCTGGTAATTCAGTACATCGCACCCATGTGGATCATGCCGCTGTTTAACAAGTTTGAACCAATGGATGAGGGAGAACTGAAGGATGCGGTTATGGCATATGCGAAATCCATTCAATTCCCCCTGAAAAATGTTTTTGTTATGGATGGCTCAAAGCGATCAAGCAAGGCAAATGCCTTTTTTACAGGGTTTGGGAAGAACAGAAGAATAGTACTATTCGATACTCTGGTAGAACAACATTCTGTTGAAGAACTTGTTGCTATCCTTGCGCATGAAATGGGGCATTACAAAAAAAAGCATATTTTAAAGATGATGGCAATCGGTGTTATTCAGACCGGCATTGTTTTTTTTCTGCTGTCACTCTTTATTACCAGTCAAGAGCTTTTTGATGCGTTTTACATGGAATATACATCAGTCCATGCCGGACTTATTTTTTTTGGGATGCTTTATGCACCCATCGATCTTTTTGTCGGGCTTTTCCTGCAATATTTTTCAAGAAAAAATGAATATGAGGCAGACCGGTTTGCGGCAAAGACCACCGGAAATCCAAATGCAATGTCCGAGTCATTAAAAAAACTGTCGGTCAGGAATCTGTCAAATCTGACCCCTCATCCTTTTTATGTATTCCTGAACTATTCCCATCCGCCTGTTTTGGCGCGAATAAGAGCAATCAACAGATAATTCCGGGGACAGTATATCTATTTCTTGATATAAAAATACAGATGCTCTTATTAGTGATCACACAGCAAGAAATAGATATACTGTCCCCGGAATATTAAGCATAAACGTTAACTGACAGCCCGAATGTCTACACTGACAGGCACACCCTCGTATGGCGTCCAGCTTTTGGATTTTATTTCTTTCGGATCTCTCATTGTTTTTAATATTTCGATACTGGTCTTGTAGCCCTTGTGGAGCCTGCAAATTTCCAGAGCCATTCCTGAAATCTGGGCGATCGATTGTACAAGATTGACATCTCTCAGAGTAAACTCCCAGTGTTCGGAAGTATATACTCGCAGTGCGCCGTGTATTGAGCCATGAGTGATGATGGGTACCGAGAGAATCGAAGCAATACCTTCCCTCATAGCTTCTTCAGGGTACTGAATTCTTGGATCATCATTGACATCATAAATGGCTACCGGCCCCTCTTTCAGCGACTGGGCAATCGATTGCAATGCACTGACCGGGCCTTTATTGATATATTCGTTGCTGAGACCGTATGATGAGGCTATTTTTAATTCATGGCTTTTGTGATCAATCAGAAACAGCACACATCCTTTCACGTCCATTGCTGTTGTAACGCTTTCCGTGGTCAACAATGCGACCTCTTCAGGATCCTTGCTGATGGTAATTGCTCTTGAAAGCCTTAGCAGTGTTTCATAATGCATGATATGTTTATCCATGGTCCCCTCCTTTAATAAATACTATTAATACAGTCGGTTAAGGCCAATTTAAAACCTATCGTTAAATTATTGCCCTCCGATGTCGGTTCTTGGCCTGTCAGATGCGTTATATTCTGAAGCAGGTATCATAGCTCCGAAGCGGAGGTTTATTAAAGGAACTTCAGAATCGTCCTCATTGCTTTTTTTTTCCGATATAAGTTCT
>CAZTYY010000206.1:0-3288 GCA_964617785.1 uncultured Desulfobacterales bacterium
TGTCAGCCCCGTGCTGATTATGGATTTAAACTCCTGATATGAAAATGTAGAATTTTCTTCTTAATTTCTTCTTCAAAAAATCATTTTTAAACAATTTTCTTCATTCTTCTTCCATTTTTTTCTTCCCAAGATAATTCCATTGATAAATAGTTGATGCAATTGGGAGGCTATTAAAAATGGGATTGATAAAAAGAAAGAAATGCCCTAATTGCAGATATTTATTTATACCGGATCCAAGAAATCAAAACCGACAAAAGTATTGTAAAAAACCTGAATGTCGGAAAGCAAGCAAGGCTGAAAGTCAAAAAAAGTGGCTTGCTAAACCAGAGAATCAAAATTATTTCAGTAGTCTTGAAAATGTTCTCCGGGTCCAGGAATGGAGAAAACAGAATCCGGGATATTGGAAACACTCAAAAAAGTCAATTGCGTTACGAGACCGCTTAAAGCTTCAACATGCTGATAATATTAAAAATAAAAGCCAATTCGCAAACGATGCGTTACAAGATTGCTTAAGACAGCAACACCCAGTTATTATTGGATTAATTTCCAATTTTATAGGCTCTGCGTTACAAGATGACATAGTCAAAACCCTCCTTCGTATGCAACAATCAGGGCAGGACATTTTATACTGTCAACCCAAAGAAAAAGGAGGAATATATGATTGTAAAATCCCCAATATTAAAGCAACGAGTACGCAAAATACCCAAAAGCTTCAGTTGGGTAGACCACCGATTGGTTAGAAGTAAGTATATCGAATCGTGTAGTCTTGCCGAAGCAGCTTTGTACTTATTCCTGATATGCGTAGCTGATAACAAGGGACTGAGTTTTTATGGTGATAAAGCAATAGTGAACAAACTTTCCATGGATCAGCAAACCCTGCAAACTGCACGATCAGGTTTAATAAAAAACAGTTTGATTGCCTGGCGTACGCCAATCTATCAGGTTCTTAGCCTTGAACCTGTTGATAACGCTCATCGGTCTGGATCAGGTATGAGTCTGGGAGATATCTTGAAAACAGCCATGGAGGTTAAAAATGATTGATTATGAGACATATGTACAAATAAGAAATTATTTTACCAGAGATGGATTGAAGCCCAGTCAAATAGCGGATGCACTATCACTGGATCAACGCACAGTTGCACGCTGGCTCAATGCAAAAAGATATCAACCACGAAAAGCGTCAAATCACAAAAGCAAGCTTGATCCGTTTAAAACCAATATAATTCAGATGCTTGAAAAACATCCTTATTCGGCAAGACAGATTTTTCAACAAATACAAAAAGATGGTTATGACGGTGGCGTAACAATAGTAGAAGACTATGTACGAAAAGTCAGACCACCAAAAACAAAAGCATTTTTAAAACTGGTTTTTGCGCCGGGTGAATGTGCACAGGTGGACTGGGGTTCGTATGGAACTGTTAATGTTGGCTCGACCACCCGCAGGTTAAGTTTTTTTGTAATGGTATTATGTCATAGTCGTATGATGTATGTTGAATTTACAGTTTCTCAAACTATGGAACACTTTTTGGGATGTCATCAAAATGCTTTTCAGTTTTTCGGATGTGTTCCAAAAAAAATAATGGTAGACAATCTTAAATCAGCAGTTTTAAAAAGAATAGTCGGCAAGTCTCCAGTTTTTAATCCCAGATATTTTGATTTTGCAGGATACTATGGGTTCTCAATCGTTCCCTGTAATGTTGGTAAAGGGAATGAAAAAGGCCAGGTCGAAAGTGGTGTCGGCTATGTCAAAAAAAATCTTTTGAACGGTTTGGACATCTCGGATTTTAAAGTCATGCAACCAGTGACACAGCATTGGCTCGACACTATTGCCAATGTAAGGCTCCATGGAGAGACTGGTAAAAAACCACTCGATATGTTCCTTGACGAAAAACTATGTTTGCGGCCACTTCCTGCTGAACCTTACGATATTGGTGTAGTCAGGCAAATGAGAGCTTCAAGGCAATTTAGAGTTAGCGTTGACACCAATCGCTACAGTGTTCCTGCTCAACTTGCCGGTGTCGGATTGACTGTTAAAATGTATCCGGATCGGCTTTGCTTTTATCATGAAAACAAACAGATTGCCCGACACGTCAGAAGTTATGATCGCCGTAAAGACTTTGAACATCCGGATCATCCAAAAATACTTTTAGCTCAAAGGAAAAAAGCAAAAGATCAAAAAATATTTATGAGATTCCTATCTTTATCAGAAAAAGCTCAGGAATATTACCGGCAGTTGGAACAGCGTCGTATGAACCCGTCCCATCACATCCGTCAGATTGTTGCTTTAAGTGAAATTTATTCGAAAGAACAGGTTGCAATAGCAATTGAAGATGCTTTTTCATTTGCTGCATTTTCCTGCGATTATATTGCTAATCTGCTGGAACAACGTGCCCGCCCCAGTAACGAGCCCGGAGTTCTTCATTTGACCCGTAGCAGTGATTTACTGGATTTAACAATTGAGCATCCTGATCTCTCAGTTTACGACGACACTATAGGAGATGAATATGAGTGATTTAATAAAACAGTTATCTTACCTGAAACTTTCATATATCCTTAAAAATCACGAGTCCGTCGCTACAATAGCGGCGCGAAAGCAATGGACACACATCCAGTATTTATCAGAGCTGATAAAACAGGAAGCAAATTTACACAGTGACAGAATTATCCAGCGCCGAATACGGTCAGCCAGGTTCCCTGTGATAAAAACATTGGATGAGTTTGACTGGTCGTGGCCCAGGAAAATTAATCAGACTCAAATTAAAAATTTGTTTCGCCTGAAATTTATTGAAGAAAAAAGCAACGTTGTTTTTATAGGTTCAGTAGGCGTCGGAAAATCCCATATAGCATCAGCTTTAGGTTACCAGGCCTGCCTGAAGGGGCATACTGTATTATTTGCATCGGCTATAGATGTAATTAATAATCTTATTGCAGCACAAAATACCGGGCGTTTGAAACAAGAATTGAAAAAATATTTCAGGCCTAAATTAATTATTCTTGATGAACTTGGATATTTGCCCATTAATAAAAATGGAGCTGACCTGCTCTTCCAAATCATTAGTGTGCGTTATGAGCAAGGTTCCATCATTATCACAACCAACCGAGTCTTTAAGGAATGGGCACAAATTTTTAATAATGACAGCACTCTGACATCAGCCTTGCTTGATCGCTTGTTACACCATACTGAAGCCGTTATTATTGAAGGTAACAGCTATCGAATGAAAGAGGTAAAAAGACACTGAATCGAAAAGGTCTATCGAAATAACAAGGCTCGACAGGCCTTTTTTATCA
>CAZTYY010000207.1:0-3244 GCA_964617785.1 uncultured Desulfobacterales bacterium
CCAAGCTCTCGGTTAGCACATCAATGTTACAATTTTGCAACTTGGCGGGCCAAATCTGTACAAAAATGTAAGTTTTAAGCTTCTCCTCTCCGACACATTCTTGTTCATATTACCCTGAATTAATTAGCAAATACATTTATTTATCTTTATGGCACAACTATTGCTATAATTGGAGTGCAAGAGATCGGTGCAGTTCGAATAAAAAATTACTTAATTAGTGTCGATCCACGAAGCCACAATGAACACGATTGGTTGTCCAATTCAGAAATGAGACTGACAAAAGCAAACATGAAAATTGAGCAGAACCTTGCCTCCGAGGGATTGCAGGAAAAGACAAAGATCCTGATCTCCAGCTTTTTGAAAGGCAAAGAGCCTGCTTTTCTCGAGCGGCATTCATCGATTTTGGACGATTATTTTCGTGAAAGCTTTGAATCAAGCACGGTCGGTCCCAGGATGACAATTAGTAAAAATCCTCACGCGATCATTGCCCTGGGCGGTTATGGCAGACAAGAGCAATGCATTTATTCGGATGTAGATCTGCTTTTTCTTTTTAAAAAAAAGGTTCCCGCCGAGGCTGAAGAACTTGTTCGTGAGGTTATTTACCCATTGTGGGATATCGGTCTTGATGTCGGTTATGCCACCCGATCCATTAAGGAATGCATAAATCTGGCCGGTACGGAAATTGAGGTGTTGACGTCTCTTCTGGATGCCAGATTCATATGCGGTATGTCGCTTTTATATTCAGAGCTTATGAGTCAGCTGCGCAACAAAGTGGTGCGCAAAAAATCACAAAAGGTCATAAACCGGCTGGTTGAAGACAACTACCGACGCCATACCTATTTTGGAGATTCTGCATATCTACTTGAACCCAACATCAAGGAAGGCCAGGGAGGGCTCAGGGATTTTCACACCATGTTTTGGCTCGCCCGCATAAAATCAGATATTAGGCAGTTCAGAGATCTTGAGTATCACGGCTATATTTCTCAGGACGAGTTTCAACGTTTGAGCGAGGCGTTGCGGTTCATAAGAAATGTACGGAACTGCATGCACCATTTAGCCGGCAGAAAATGTGATCAGCTTTATTTTGACTTCCAGATTAAGATGGCCGATGCCCTGAAGTTCCAAAAAGAGAATGGGCAGCAGCCGGTGGAAAGATTTTTAGGCGAACTTCACGGCCACATGGAATTTTTAAAACAGCAGCATCTGATGTTTCTGTATGAACTGGGTTATACGGGAAATTCAAAGCGCAAAAGAAAGGTCAGAAAGCTTACCAGCGTAAGCGGTCTGGTGGTAACAGAAGATAGAAGGCTCAATTTTGTTTCCCCTGAGCAAATCGTTAAGGCCCCGGATCTTCTGATGAAAATATTTGAAGAAAGCGCACGCTTAGATGTTCCGTTAAGTGCCGAGGCCAGACGGCTCGTTAGAGAATTTAGTGGTCTTGTAAACAAAAAATTTTCATCTTCGGCTTTAAATGTCAAATCATTCGAACGGATTTTAGTTGCTCCGGCCCCGACATTCAATGTGCTCAATGAAATGTTGAATACCGGTTTTCTGGAGGAATTTATACCGGAAATCGGAGAAATCATTAACCGGATACAGTATGATGAATACCATCTCTATCCGGTGGACAGGCATTTGCTGCGGACGGTTCATACCATAAAAAAATTCAGCACACCCGAGAGTATCTCAAAATTCCCGTTGTGCAGTGATATTTATAAGCAGCTTAAAAACAGAAAGCTTCTGCTATGGGCGGCGCTTTTACACGATATCGGTAAAGGTAAACCCGGAAAAAACCATTCCAAAAAAGGAGCAAAGATTGTGCGCTCGGTACTTGCAACGAAAGGGTACCCGGCGGAAGAGGTTGAAGAGATTTCATTTCTCGTTAAAGAGCATCTGCTGCTGATTAAAACAGCAACCCGCAGGAATATTCATGACGAAGAGACGGCTATATTATGTGCCCGGAAAATCAAAAACAGTAATCGTTTGAAAAGGCTGTACCTTCTTACCGTTGCCGATTCTATTGCCACCGGGCCCAATGCCTGGAACGACTGGACCGCAGTTCTTTTAAGGGACCTGTTCTTCAAAGTTCTTAGTATTCTGGAAAAGGGGGAACTGGCTACCAGCGAGGCTGTTGAAGTTGTTGAAAAGAAAAAAGCAAAAATTCTGGATTCAGCAGGCGAGGTACAGGCCCGACAGGATCGAGAAGCACTCTTTAATGTTATGTCACCGCGATACATTCATTATACTTCGGATGACGATATTCTGGAACATATCGAGCTATACAACAATATGGGCACGGCTGATTTTGTCTGGAGGATTGCGCGTGTGCCCGATTCCGACACAAGGATGGTTACCATCTGTGCCAAAGATCGCCCCGGGCTGATTTCAAGGATTGCAGGAACATTTACCCTAAATAGTCTCGACATCCTCAATGTACAGGTGTTTACATGGCGGAATAATATCGCCCTTGATATCTTTGAAGTCAAACCGCCTCCGGATCAGATCTTTGAAGCCGAAAAGTGGGAGCAAATACAAAAACATCTCCAAACCGCTCTGTCAGGCGGTCTGGATCTCACAGCGGAACTGGATATCAAAATGACTGGTTTGCGATCCGCAAGGCGCCCCAAGGGGGAAAAACCTCATCGCATTGTTGTGGATAATACCAGCTCCAGTTTTTTTACCATTATTGAGGTCTTTACTTACGATTTTACGGGACTTCTTTACTATATTACAGATGCATTTTTCAGGTGTAAACTTGACGTATGGGTAGCAAAAATCGCTACAAAAGCTGATCAGGTTGTGGATGTCTTTTATGTCAGGGATTTTGACGGACAGAAGGTCGATTCACCGGATCAGGTGGCCGGCATTCAAGCAGCCATTGAAGAGGTTTTGCCGGGCACCAATCCTGCAAAGACATATAACAAATAACTTTTTACCGTGCTGATCCATTTTGGAATGGATCAGCATCAAGGGGGAATGAATTCAAATGAAAAAGATTGGTTTTCTGATATCCGCAATTTGCGTGTTATTCCCATTTTCTTCTGCGTTTGCTGCGGATGTTTTAAATTCCGGGGATACGGCCTGGATGATTGTCGCTACGGCCCTGGTCATGATGATGACTCCGGCAGGTCTTGCTCTGTTTTATGGCGGCATGTCCCGGTATAAAAATCTTTTAAATACTTTTGCCATGACGTTTGTGGCCTATTGCCTGGCCAGCGTGATCTGGATGATGTGGGGATACACC
>CAZTYY010000208.1:0-3147 GCA_964617785.1 uncultured Desulfobacterales bacterium
TAATTTCGGAAATTGAGGAGAAGCTCGGCCTTATTTTAATTTTTGCGACAGAACCTTTATTTTTCATCACCAAACCGGCAGCTTAATAACAGTTTGCTGTCTTCAAGAACGCTTGTAACTTTATAGGGCAGGGTATTAAAAAGTTTTGTCATGGCCTTATTTTCAGGAAAAGTATATGCAAAAAGGCCTGAGATACCATTTTCCCTTGATGATTCAGCCAGTTTTTTCAGAAGAATTTTACCGAGCCTTTTGCCCTGAAATTCTTTGCTTATGGAGAAAGCGACTTCAGCCATATTTTTGGAATGATATAGGAAACACTCGCCGATACCGACGACCTTGCCAAAACCTATTTCGCCCACAACAGCCAATATTGTGAGGTCGTTTATGTAATCAATCAGGGAGATCCCTTCAACTTCATCATGAACAAAGCTTCTTTTTTCATAAAAAAACCTTGAAACAATATCTCCTTTTTCAAGGTTATAGAAATGTTCCTGAATTCTTCGCTCATCCACTGGTTTGGCTGGCCGGATGGTAATTTCTTCTCTGTCTATTGTGATAACTTCTTCAAGATGAACAGGGTATATGCCATGAATGGATTCGGTTAACGTACGTTCAGGACCGAGAAGCCCCATTTCTTTTGCCTGGTCAAAAAGTTTGTTTCTAAAGTCAGGATGGGCGATGCTGATCATCGCCATTGCCCTTTCCTGAATACTTTTTCCAAAAAGATTTACAGCGCCGTATTCTGTGACAACATACTGGACATCACTTCTTGGTATAACGATTGCCGTATCGTTCAGCATCGGAACTATGCGGCTTTTTTTTCCGTGTGAGCTGGTGGACGTTAAAAGGAGAATCGATTTTCCGCCAATGGAAGCTGACGATCCTCTGACAAAGTCGAGCATGCCTGTTACGCCGGTGAAGTAATTATAGGGGAGAGCATCGGCAGCTGTCTGTCCTGTGAGATCCATGGTCATGGCTACATTCATGGAAACCATTTTATTGTTTCTCGCTATGATGGAAGGATTGTTGACATAGTCTGACGGATGAAACTCAATGGCAGGGTTGTCATGCAGGAACTCGTAAAGATTGCTTGATCCCATGGCATTGCTGGCAACAAGTTTTCCATCGTTAAACCCTTTTTTCATGTTGGTGATTACACCTCTTGAAACCAGTTCCATAATGCCGTCGGTCAAATACTGGCTGTGGACACCCAGATCATTTTTGTCGGACAAGGCAAGGAGCGTGGCGCTGTGAGTTGCGCTGAGGCTGAGCTGTATTGTCGAGCCGTCATCAACAAGCCTTGCGATCTGTTTTGCTATAGTGTCGGCTACCTCAACGTCAGGCTGGTCAGCTATTGTCAATATATCCTCTTCATGTTCCACCACAACGTCGATGTCATTTGCATGAATAAAACTTTGCCCGAGTACTCTCGGCATCCTGGGGTTTACCTGTGCGATCACAAGATCTGCAGACAGGGCGGCAGCCTGTGTTATATCCACAGAGACTCCGAGACTCATCCAGCCGAAGTCATCAGGCGGTGATACCTGTATCAGTGCTACATGAATTGGAAGGCGCCTTGTTTTAAAAAGGCGCGGCACTTCGGAAAGATTAATCGGCGTAATAAAACGAATATTTCGTGAGATGGCGGTCGGTCGGGCAGAGCCGCTGTAAAATGATCTGATGTTGAGGCTCTGTGTTCCGGTTTTCCCGGCCAGCAAAGTGAGCGGTATTGTTTCCAATGCAAGAAGTCGAATGATTTCAAGATCTGTCAGGTTTACCGCTGCTTCTGACAGTTCCTGGACCAGATACTGAGGTTCTCCACATGAAGAACCCAGAAAGACTCTTTGTCCAGGTTTGATTAGCGAAATCGCTTCATGGACACTCTTTTTCTTTTCAATATAGTTGTCCGCCCAGTAATTTGTTTTTGTCATGCCTTGCTCCTGATTTCTGGAATGGTAAGAAACGGTCAATTGGAAATAATGAACGATTATCACATATTTTTTTTAATAATTCCAGAATAAAATCAATATTTCCGGTTCATAGTTGATGGTTGGGCGGCTTTATGAGATGATGATAATCGAATGGGAAAAGAGCAGAAAAGGAGACGGATATCAGACAGATTATTGTGATAGACCAGACTATTCGTGAAGGCATGCAGTATCGCGGCATGATGCTGTCGGAAAAGGAGCGTCTGAAGCTGATTGAATACCAGGAAGTTCTCGGCGTAGATGTTTCCCAGGCAGCATACCCGCCTGCCCATGACAGCGAAAAAGAGATACTGAGCTGCCTGCATGAAGAAACAGTCAAAAAGGGCTACAGGATACGAATTGCCGGTCTGGGCCGGGCCCTGAAGAAAGATGCTGATCTTATCATGGATGCCGGTGTAAATGATATTCATTTGCACATCGCGATAAACAGGGAAAATCCAGATTTAGGTTTTGAGCTTTTAAGGCAGACGGTTTATTATATTCGTGAAAGGTCTGAAGGGGTATGCATTGAAGTCAATATTCTTGATCTCGGGAACATTGACTCCGGGTTTTTAAGGGAAAGTGCTGAGATCATTATCAATGAGTTGAAAATCGATATCCTTACACTTCCCGATACCTCAGGCATACTGCCTCCAAACCTGCTATTTGATAAAATTCGCATGGTTACGGAGCTGGTAAAAGATAAATCAACATTGACAGGTGTGCATTGTCATAATGACATGGGTATGGCCACGGCAAATACAGTTGCAGGGGTCGCGGCCGGTGCATCGGTTATAGAAGTTACCGCGCTCGGTATTGGTGAAAGAAATGGCATCGGAGATCTGTTCACTGTGGGCCAAAGCTTAAAAGAACAAGGGTACATACTGAACCTTAAAACCGAAAACATTGAAATGTTCAGAAACTACTATGAATATGTAGATGGTTTGTGTTTTCAAAAGACCGGAATACATTTGTTGAACTATAACACGCCTTTTTTCGGCAATGCAGTTAATACACATGTGGCCGGAACACACGGCCTGACACCCTTTGGCACAGGAAATGGAAAGGATTTTTTTCTGAATGTCCTTTGCGGAAAACACCTGGTGAAAAAATTTATGGAGAAAAACAGCATTGATTTCGATAAAAACAGGCTGCCGGAGATCGTGTCAAAAATAAAAAA
>CAZTYY010000209.1:0-2696 GCA_964617785.1 uncultured Desulfobacterales bacterium
TTAAAATATTTCATGTTAAGAAGTATTGAACCATCTTTCCTGATATCTACGAGTTCATTTAAAATTATTTGCTTCAGCTTTTCGGTTCTCTCTGAACCGGCAATACCATAGGGTGCAAGACCCATCAGCTTGTACTCACCACTGTTTACCTTAAATCCACAATAATATGTAAAAGCTGAATAAAGGAGACCTAAAGAATGTGGAAAATCAAGTTGTCTCAGGATTGAAATTTCGTTTCCCTTACCATGCCCGATGGTTGTTGTGGCCCATTCTCCAACACCATCAACGGTAATGATTGCCGCTTCATTGAACGGCGAAGGATAAAAGGCGCTCGCAGCATGGGACAGATGATGCTCAGGAAACAGTAATTTTTTCGGACTGCCTAAAGCTGTTTTTAAAAGCTCATCGTTAAGCATCTTTCTCATGAAAAGTTTTTCTCTTATCCAAACTGGGATTGCGGAAAGAAAGCTTTTTAACCCCTTTGGCGCAAATCCATGATAAGTTTCAAGCAACCTTTCAAATTTAAGATATGGTTTGTCATAAAAAGAAACCGCGTTAAGATCATCCAGGTTAAGACCCGCTTCTTTCAGCACATATTTTACTGCATTTACAGGGAATGATGGATCATGCTTAACTCTTGTAAACCTTTCTTCATGTGCTGCAGCAACAATTTCACCATCAGTTATGACTGCTGCCGCACTGTCATGATAATATGCGGAAATCCCTAAAATGCTTTCAGGCATTTATTTGCCTCCTAAAACAAGGTATAAATAAACGGGGCAACAGCTGTCCCACTGGTCATTAGAATCAACCCGCCGAATAACAGTAATGTAAGAATTATCGGCAGTAGCCAATACTTTTTTCTTTCCCTCATAAACCCCCACAGGTCTTTTAAAAAATCCATCTATTCCCCCAAATCAATATGGTTTATCTATATTTTCCGGCTTGTATGTATGATTGCGAATCTGAAAAACTGAGGTTCTGTCCTTTTTCCATTTTTTAATCTGCAGGGAATCATTTCCGGCAATTCTTCTAAAAACACCTATCGGTGTAACCAGAGTAAAAAATAGAATTGTTAAGAGTATCCTGGACATCACCGCGCCTAATATATTTGAAAGCCCAAGCCACAGCTTAGCCACAGGTTTATAAATTTGTGGCACAATCATATTAATAATCAGCAATGCTACAGCCAGAGCTAAAAACTTCTCAAAATGCCCGAAATGCCAGACCAGAATACAGATCAGTACCATGGCCATTCCAGTGTCTTTTGCTTGATCCCTGTTGACAGTATCAGGCAGAAAACTTGTTTTCCCGTTTTTAAAGCTGTCCATAAAAGGCTACCTTATCACCAAATAATTATTCCAAAAAAATGACTCATACTAAATTAATAAAAAAAGAAATTGTTTACAAGTGATAGTTTATTTTTTTGCTAAACTTGACTTCTTGAAAGCTTTAAGAGATACTCCGTTTTCTTTAAAAAATGAGATGAGATCTTATGACTGATAAAAAAACAAATCCTATGCCTCTTGAAGGTGTTAAAATCGTTGAATACGGAGTTTTTCATGCCGGACCGGGTGGCACTGCAATCCTTGGCGATTTAGGGGCTGATGTCATTAAAATAGAGTGCGGCCTTGGAGAGCCGGAAAGGTACTGGACCAAAGTTGGAAGCATTGACATGTCCATGCCAAACGGCGAAAGCATTATGCACGAAGTTTCCAATCGCAATAAAAGGGGCATTTATCTTGATATAAAAACAGATAAGGGACGTGACGTGTTTCATCGCTTGGTCAAGGATGCAGATGTGTTTATGACCAATCTGAGAAAGAGCACAAAACTGAAACTGGCTATAGATTATGACACGTTGGTTGAAATAAATCCAAAAATTATTCATGCCAATGTATCAGGATATGGTCCTGAAGGTCCTATGAGCAATATCGGTGCGTTTGATCCTTTAGGGCAGGCACGTTCGGGACTTATGTTTACAACAGGGACATCTGAGCCGGTTCTTATTCACCTTGGTGTACTTGATCAAGCCACTGCTATTGCCGCCAGCCACGCGATCTTGACGGCACTATTTGTCCGTGAACGTCGCGGCATCGGGCAGGAGATTCACGTTTCCCTTTACAGTACCGCTCTCTGGCTGCAGCATCCAAATCTGATGCTTGCAAACGCAATTTCAGTAGACCCTTGTGTGCCGCCTGTTCGAAATATGCATTCACCGCTTCGCAACCGTTTCTGCTGTAAAGATGGAAAATGGATCATCGGTACGCATCATCCGGAAGAAAAATACTGGGCAACATTCTGTGAGGCCGTCAATCAAAAATCCATTCTGTTAAATGACAAGTATACGGACAAGCACGGTAGACCCATTCCCGGTATTGAAATGACAGACTTGTTTGATGCTGTTTTTATTCAAAAAACTAGGGATGAATGGATGGATATTTTTCAGGACAGGGGACTTATGTTCAGCCCGGTGCTTCATATAAAGGAAGTCGAAAACGATCCGCAGGCTCTTGTAAACGATTATGTTGTTCCATTCGATCATCCTAGCCTGGGTAAGATCAATATTCCTGGATATCCTATACATTTCAGTGAAAGTTCAGCAGGTACCCGTTTACCGGCTCCGGCAATCGGGGAGCATACAGATGAGATTCTGAAAGACATTGGTTATTCACCTGACGATATAGCAACAATGA
>CAZTYY010000210.1:0-2525 GCA_964617785.1 uncultured Desulfobacterales bacterium
AATTTCAGGTATTAAGGAGAAACTCGGCCTCATTATTTTTTTGCGACAAAACCGTTTACTAACATGATGAATAATTTCGGCGCCCTTTTAGAAACGAAAACATCAAACAAGAAGGACAGCGAGTAAGTTTAAAGATAGATTAAAAAATTATCCTGCTACTCGGTCTCAATATCGCTCAATATAATTCTAACATCCACTACCGTTGAACCCTCGCCCTTTTTGTGAACCAGAAGAGGATTGATATCGAGTTCTTTGATCTGCGGATGATCAATAACCAGATCAGATAGGCTGACAAGGTGCCTGTGTATACTTTCCAGATCTGATTTAGGTTTTCCTCGGAAGCCGTTAAGCAGAGGAAAGCTTTTTATGTTTCTGACCATTCTTCTAGCATTATTCCTTCCTATGGGTGCCAGTCTGAATATAACATCCTTGAAGAGTTCCACAAATACACCGCCAAGGCCAAACATGAGAAGGGGACCAAAGTCTTGATAGCGGTTCATGCCAAGTATAACTTCTTCACCGGCTTTTGCCATTTTTTGAACAAGGACTCCATCAAGTTTTGCATCAGGATTGTAGTTTTTTGCATTTTCAATAATTTCAGTAAAGGCATTTCTGACTTCTTCGGCATTATCAAGACCGACTTTTACTCCACCGGCGTCAGATTTATGCAAAATCTGTTTTGATACAATTTTTTGAACAACAGGATATCCCATTTCATCAGCCAGTCTAACAGCTTCATTTTCGTCTTTGGCAAGTTCCATGGGAAGTAGAATGAACCCATAGCATTTGAGCAGTTCTCTCCCGTCGAGTTCGCCCAGGTAGGTCCGCCCTTTTTCAAGGTTCGATTCTATTATCTCCTTTGCGCGGTCTCGATCATGGTTGAACTCAAACTGAGCAAGCAGTTGACGATCGATCCAGCATCTTGCCTCATACAGTTTCCCCATGGCCTTGGCAGCATTTTCAGGGAACCGGTACACAGGAATATGATTTTCCTGAAGATATTTAACACCGGCTGAAACATCGACAATCCCCATGAAACTGCATATGATGGGTTTAGATGTTCGTTTTGAAATTTTGACTATTACTTCAGCCGTGCCGATGGCATTTGTCATGGACTGAGGTGTGAGTATCACAATGACACCATTGACATTTTCATCCCTGATCACCGCATTGAGGGCATTTTCATACCTGTCTTGTGTTGCATCGCCGATCACGTCCACAGGATTATGAATATTAGCAGTGGGTGGTAAATGGCTTGAAAGGACTTCGATTGTTTCACTGCTAAATTCCGACAGCTCAAGTCCTGAAGTCACTGTGATGTCGGTAGCTACAATTCCGGGACCTCCGGCATTTGTGACAATCGCTATTTTTTTTCCATCAGGCATTTTATTTGAAGCAAAGGCAATTGCATAATCAAAAAGATCGTTCACAGAATCAACTCGAATAATGCCGGCTTCTTGAAAAATAGCATCGTAGACAGCTTCAGTACCTGCAAGTGATCCTGTATGCGATGCCGCAGCCTTTGATCCCGCAGAAGTTCTGCCTGACTTGATTACGAGGATAGGCGTAGGGCGGTCGCCTGAAGTAATTTCCTTTACTTTGTCAATAAAATGCTGTCCGCTTTTTTTGAGTTCTTCCATGTAAATCATGATGACTTCGGTTTCAAGATCATTGTGAAGATACTGAAGAAGATCGAGCTCATTGACGTCAGCTTTGTTGCCGGTAGAAATAAATTTTGAAAAACCAAAACCACGGTCAGCCGCAAAATCAAGAACAGCCGTACAAAGGGCGCCACTCTGGGAGATAAATGAAATATTTCCTTGTGCAGGCATGCGGGCTGAAAAACTGGCATTAAGCCGAATATCTGTATGGGGGTTAATCACCCCCAGGCAGTTTGGACCTACCAGGCGGATGCCGGCTTTATTACATAAATCAAAAATCCTGTTTTCTATTTCAAGCCCTTCGCCGCCAACTTCCCTGAATCCTGCTGAAACAATTACTATTCCTTTTACACCTTTTTCAATGCATCCTTCTACAGCTTTTAAAGCTATTTTTGGCGGCAGGATTATCATTGCAAGATCCACTTCATCAGGTATATCGAGTATGGTCGGGTATGCCTTTATGCATTGTATTGATTGAGCTTTCGGGTTCACAGGGTAAAGCGTTCCTGTATATCCACCTTTTAAGATATTTTCGAAAATATCGTGCCCTACTTTTCCCGGGATTGTTGATGCCCCCAGCACTGCAACCGATTTTGGTGAAAAGATAGCATCCAGCTTATCCATTTTCCCGCCCTTTTTATTGATTGTTTTTTAATATAAGAAATTTCATATAAAAACTCTACGGGGGATACCATATTCGAAAGTGATTTTTCTTGCAAGACCGAATGGAAATAATTGTCAGTAACAAATAAACTGTCCGGTTATGTAGCACATGATTTGTCCGGTCAAAATGGGTATTATGGATATCAAGGAGGTGATATCCATGATGCGGACAAAACTGTTACAGGAGATCCGGAAAATGAG
>CAZTYY010000211.1:0-2378 GCA_964617785.1 uncultured Desulfobacterales bacterium
GATGCGGCACGCTTCCGTACTGAAGGTAAAGACTATTATTATTTGAATATCCTGGGACTGGGATTTGTTGCTGATGTAGGCTCCACAGCAAAACACCTGAAAGCTTTTGGAAATAACGCCTATATTATGGGCGTCTTTCACAGAATGGCAACATTAGAATCGTTTAAAATGAACATTGAACTTGACAAGAAAAAAATGGAACGAGAATGTATTTTTGTCGAAGTATCAAATACAACCTTTACAGGTTCAACATTTCTAATGGCACCTGAGGCCAAAATTGATGACGGGCTTCTTGATGTGGTCATTTTAAATAAAGTGAACAGGCGTAAACTATTAAAAATATTCCCTACCATTTTTAAAGGCACTCATATTCACGAGGATAAAGTAGAATATATAAAAGCCAAAAAAATAAAAATTGAAACAGATACTCCCAAGATACTGACGCCGGACGGTGAGCTGATGGGCAGTTCCCCTGTTGAGATCGAATGCCTGCATAAGGCTATAGAGGTTTTCTGGAGTTGATAAAGTCAGGCCTTTGCTCAAATTCAACAATTTTGTCATATTGATATTCCACAATTTTTTCTGACAGCCGCTATGGCGGTTCACGTTTTTGCCCAATTTTAGCAAAGCCAAAAGCGGCGAAATTACGTTTCGAGCTCCTGAGATGAAGTGCAGTGCGATGCATTTACAGCGCGGTTGAATTTCGCCAAGACCTTTCTCCGAAGGTCCATAGGACTCCCATGGAGAGTGCCTTCGGCATTGTTTCTTCCCCCGCCTTCGCCGGGGGACTAAGCTTTGGGCAGACAACCGCATAGCGGTCCTCCCTTGGAATCCTATGGATCTATGGAAAAAGAAAGGTTTATTGAGGTTGTGCCAAAAATTTTCATACTGTGTAAATCTTGACGTGCGCTTAAGGCAAGAATTTAATATTCTCTTGGATTGACCATCGGATCAATATAAAAAAAAGTGAAAAGGCATTATTCAGCCTTTTTCTGCTTTATGGCTATAAAATGAGTTATCTCATCTTCTTCAGTTTCAACCGGTGTAATTGTCATTTTCTCAGTATACAGCGTTCCGTCTTTTCGTTTGTTGATTATATCATTACTCCAGACCCTTCCTGAACAAATCGTATCCAGCATATCACGATAAAAATCTTTGGAATGTTTACCAGATTTTAAAATGCTGGGGTTCTGCCCGGCTGCTTCTTTGGCTGAATAACCTGTTAACTTTGTGAAGGCAGGATTTACATAAACAATTGTTCCCTCATAATCCGTAATAACTACGGCATTTGCAGCAAATTCCAGGGCAGTGCTCAGCAGATTTTTTTCTGCCATGGTCTGCTCTTTTATATCAATTTCTTTTTGCATCTGTAAATAAGACTTATGCAGCTCGGAAGTTCTCTCGATCACCAGCTCTTCCAAATGTTCCTGGTAGCGGCGGTTTTCAGTCTCCAGCTGCCTTTTTTCATCAATAAGCTTTTTAACTTTGACAGCATTTCCTATTACCCTTTCAATATCTGTTTTATAAACCGGTTTTTGTATATAATCCATGGCCCCTTCGCGCAGCGCATCTGTTGCGGTTTCGATCGTCGGCTCACCAGTCATCATTATGACCTGCACATCATCCGACACCTGACGAATTTTACGCAGCAATTCGATACCGTTCATCTCCGGCAGTATTATATCCGAAACAATGATATCATAAGTCTGTTTTCCCAGCATGGTCAAGGCGTCCGCCGCGGTTTCGGCAGTATCAACATTATAAATACTGCTCTCAAGAAATGCCTTGAGTGTGATAAGAATATTCCTATCATCATCAACAATCAAAATCTTAGTCATTGTCTTCATCTCTCAGATAAATTTACGCAGTCTGTATTTAAATTTGAACGTATTAGTTTTATCGGCAGAAATTTTAAAAAAATAAACAGGGATTTAAAAATCAGGACTTTTCACTTTTTACCAGCAGGCAGGGACAGCCCGGCCGCGAAACCGGGCACTTAAAAATTCCCTTTAATGCAAACTAATTTCTTGAATAAATAAGCTTTTCAGATTTTTGAAATCCGCAAGGCTTTAATTTTATATTTATTCCATCATAAGCTGTTGATTGATCGAAGAATGTTACTCCCTGACCTTCAACAACTGGAGATGAATAATTGAAAAATGCTGTTGGTACTGAATCTGTAATATTGATCCAGTCATAATCTACATCTACATCACCATCAGTATCAGTTACCTGGCACCAGGATAGATAATCTCCCTGTTGAACATATGTATGTGTTCCTGTGCTTGTGGTTACTTGTGGGCTTCCGTCTCCGAAATCCATCACATAACTGAATGGTGCATTACCGTCGCCAACTGTGCAGTGGAAGAAGATTGTCT
>CAZTYY010000212.1:0-2240 GCA_964617785.1 uncultured Desulfobacterales bacterium
ACGTAGTTACTGCAGACCCGGGGGAATTGGTCATCATGTGTTATGAGGGCGCGATTGACAATCTGATCATTGCCAAGCAAAAAAATGCTGAAAAAGAATATGAGGGAAAAAGCCGGCACATTAACAAGACCAAGGATATTATCGATGAACTGATGTGTTCCCTTGATTTTGAAAAAGGCGGCTTGATAGCCAGAAACCTGGAGTCGCTTTACAATTATATGACCAGAAGAATCCTCCATGCGGATGCAAACAGGAGTATGGATGCCCTTGATGAGGTTGTCGGGATGCTGCGTGAGCTTTTATCCGCGTGGGAAGAGGTGTTTAACAAGCCGGCAAGAGAGCCGCAAGCGGCAGCAGTCAGGCGTGATGAAAACAGCAAACAACAGATTTCAGGATATATGAGCATTTAACCTTTAAGGAAATATTTTGGGAATGAAAAATATAGATGCCAGTCAGGAAATTTGTTCTTTTTTGGAGAAGAAAGTTACCCTTTTTAGCCGGTATTTATCCCTGACCGAGAGGATGAATGCGGCCCTCGGGGAAGAAGACAAGGATTTGAAAGATCTGATTTCCCAAAGGCAGGGTTGCATGGAAAAGATCGAAAAAATTGACATGTCTATGCAGCAGACCGCCGGGGCGGGTCCTGATAAATACAATCTGATTCCCCCCCCATTTAAAGGGTTAATCGATGGTTATCTTAAAAAACTGAAAAGTATCATGGAAACAATCGAGCGTCTGGATCGGGAAGTGACGACCGTTGTAAAAAAGGAAGTTGAAAACATCAAAACGGACCTTCTTAACATGCGCAAAGTTCGCCAGGCCGCCAGAGGTTACGGAGGCCGTTTTGGAAATCCCGCCAGGTTTTTGGACACCCGCAGATAGGCAAGGGTTCAGAGGTCGGAGGACAGAGGCCAGAGGACAGAGGTAAAGAAAGACACAGACAACAGACAACGGACAACAAACATCGAGCGTTTCGCTCGGTTAGAATATTATTAAACTAAAAGCCCGAATATTCTCTTTATGAGAGATTCGGGCTAAAGTTTGTTGAAGAATCTTCCGATAATATTACTGAGGGAGGAATTAACCATGTTAGTTGAATCTGTCAAAAATACAGCAAACAGCGAGGCGTTGCCGGCCCAGGCAAGACTTCCGGCCGGGACACAGATGAGCCCGAAAGATGAAGCGGCTGCAAAGCCGGTTCACGAGCCTAATGCAGCCGATCTAAAAGAACTGGCCGCCAGTGTTCAGGGAAAGCTGAAGTTTATTAGTAATGTAGATCTGCAATTTTCTGTTCATGAGGCTTCCGGCAAGGTGATGGTCGTTGTAAGGGAAGAAACGACCGGTAAACTTATCAGAGAGATTCCATCTCACGAGCTATTAAATATTGCGGCCAAGTTTGACGAAATGGTCGGCCTGATAATGGATAGAAAAGGTTAAAAAAATACCTTGGGAGCAAGACTCTGATATATGCCTTCAGAAACGAGCCAACAAATTAAAATTCTTATTGTTGATGATGACAGGGATATCGCCGATATTCTAGTCGATATTGTTTCTGATAAGGAAAGAGCGGTCGATGTCTGCTATGATGGCGTGGATGCCGTTAAAAAGATCCAGAACAGCATATACGACCTGGTCATTGTTGATTTAATAATGCCGAGGATGAGCGGACTCGATGTGCTTAAATATGCCAAAAAATCCAATCCGGCTGCCCTGGTAGTTATCATCACCGGTTATGCTTCTTTGGAAACGGCAGTTGCGGCCATCAAAGAAGGCGCTTACGATTATATCAGGAAACCGTGGAAGCTTGAAGAGATCAAGCTCGTCGTAGAGAATGCCGCAGACAAGATAAAGCTGCGTAGAGAAAACAGGGGACTATTAAAAAAATTGCAGGATGCCTATCATGAGCTGATGGTATTAAAGGCAAAGAAGAATGAAGACGGCAAAATAGAAACAATAAATTTCTTTTCTTCAAAAATGCCAAATCTGCACTATCTTTACAATAATAGTTCACCTTCCAGCAGCTATGTCGATGAGCTGCAGGCACTCTCTTCCTTAAGGGAAAGCGGCACCCTGACTGCAAGCGAATTCAAGGCATTCAAAAGTCACCTTCTTAAAATGATAATATGAATGAAGATCTTACGATACTAGTTGTTGATGATGAAGCTTACATCCGCGATATTTTCAAGGATTACTTTGAAATTGCCACCGGCTATACTGTTTTTACTGCCTGTGACGGCCTT
>CAZTYY010000213.1:0-2059 GCA_964617785.1 uncultured Desulfobacterales bacterium
TATGGAAAGCTAACCATCCAGGATTACGAGGGGTTATGTCCAGAGGTCAACCGTCGCAGTTTGCAGCGTGATCTTAAAATAATGATTGAAAAAGAACTGCTTGCTGCTGAAGGTGCAACAAATCAGTTGGTCTATCTTTTAAAGATTTGAACTTGCGACATCTTGTGATAGAAACTTGTGACAAACTCATGACAGAGCTTGCGACATCAGCAAAGCCAGATCAGAGTGTTTGAACACATCATCTTTCAAAGAACAAAAACCGGATTTAAGTTGGATAGCATAACGAGGTAAATATTTTTACCCTCTGAACATGTACACTATTTTAAATCAAGAAGAATTATTAATCATATCACTGTTTGGCAAAAGACTGATTTATAGCATCTTTATTGTAACGGGGCGCCTTCAGGGTTTGGTTTTGGACAAAAATAGGTGTTTTTCACACGGAAAAAGCAACGTGTTAAAAAGGATAGCGGCCTTCTTATCGGATAGATCTTTTTTGAAAAAAAAGTAAGCATATTCAATTTTTCAAATCCATCGATCATATTTTCCGCGCGCCACTCAACGGTTCTGTCTTTTTGCGCAAAATTCCAAGTATTAAATTTGTTCGCCAGTTCAATACTGCGGAAGTCAGCTGAAAAATGCAGCGAGCCTGAAGTGGTCAGTGGCTTCATTGCCTTGATTTCATTTACGGCCTGGGTTGCTTTTTCTCTCAGCTGTCGGCGTCCTTCCATAAGATATATTTTAGTTTGTTCTCCTGATGTGTATATATTTTTATTCTTGTCAACTGTAACCGATTTCGCCCATGGCAGCACCTTCAGAGCCTGTTCAACCGCGACTTTTTCACCTGAGACAAAACCAACAGGAATCCCGAATTCACCTAAATATCCGGCATAAATATCCATTTCACAAACAGGCCTTCCATTTAATCGCATTTCAGAAAAAATACCGTAATGTGTATGCGGAAAAAAAGCATCCTCTGTTCCGGATGCCGCATGAATGGCGACATAAAGGACTAAATCAATATCTGAGATATTGCCGTAGAATGATGGTGTTATGAAATGCCCACCAACATATTTGGCACGTGGGTCAAGTTTGTTAATCAGGCAGTTGAAACCAAGCTCATGTGTATCTTTTACAGTAACTTTGGTTGCCCCTGCATCAAAAGCACCCTTAACAACATGATTAATATCTTCGGTCAGACAATGCCTGCCGTATTGCCATTCAGCGGTTCCCATTTTGCATTGACGCATGCGCCAGATTCCAAAACTTCCTTCAATATCAGCAAATACGGCAATGTGCATGGAAATATTCCTTTGATTGAAAAATTATAATTAAATGTAAACTTGAAAACAATTAAGAAAAGTTTACACGATACTTAAAAAAATTCAAACTGAAATTTCAGAAAAATAATTAATCTACTTTTTTTGGGGAAGGTTCATAACAAACACGTTGATAGCAAAACGTTATGATGTTATGATGCCGTTGCTTACTATCTGGATTGTCAAAGTTGGACATCGTAAAAATATATATAGCTGAAGCGAACAAATGATTCTACAGACTGGAAATTTTTGCCTGAAGTAAAAGAGCTATGGGACTTTATGGAAAAAATTAATGCAAAATCAGAAGATGTCGCCATCAAGGATATATAAATTCATCAATTCTGTATAATGAAAAGCGGAGGAATCATGCCACGAAAGCCCAGTAACTTTTCAACAGACCTCCGCGGCGCAGGGAGTTTAACGATTGAAGCCATTACCGCCATTACCGATATCGTAGAATCATTACATCACACGATAACCAGTTCTTCAGGGATACTTGACGAGCAGGATCAACATCGGACAAAGGGTATCACGGGAATGGTTTACCGAAACATCCGTTCGGTTACCGAGTTGGTGGGGGACGGAATCGATGCTCTGCTCGGCCGGCTTAGCTTGATGCTCGGTGAAAAGGTCTCATCCCCCGGTCGTGAAGCCGTTCTTTCCGCATTAAATGGTGTCCTCGGAGATCATCTTGTCGCCAGGAACAATCCGCTTGCCATTCCCATGCAGTTTCGCCGTAA
>CAZTYY010000214.1:0-1521 GCA_964617785.1 uncultured Desulfobacterales bacterium
TACAAGGACCATTAAGTCTTCAGAAGTTAAGCTATCTTTGGATGAAAAAATAAAAAGCCGCTACTGTTTCTGAACAGCAATATTTTGATACAGTTCTTTTTTCGCCCCCTCGGGCACCTCGAATTGTTCATAAAAAACCCGATAGGTTCCGTTTGGAATTTTTATCTGCGCACCCGTCTTTTTTGCTGAAGCCTCACTCATCAGGCTACCCAAAGACTCTGGCACATCCTTGCGAATCGGCACCAACAGGAATGTTCCCGAAGAACAGGAGACTTTCCCCAAAACCTTCCCAACCTCTTCGTAAGCCGTTAAATCTTCACTTAAATGACAAGACAGGGGCAGCAGTAAAAAAGGGTCGCTCCATAAAACCGGACTTGATTCAGGACGAGTGTCGCTTGCGACAATAACACCATGGGTTCTCACATAAGATGCTGACGGGCTGTTGTAGGGATTCATTATGCTGCCCATATGAGCCATATCGACAATCAACAGAAGCTCATTGTTTATTACGAAAAAGTCATCAATCGACGCGCCACAGTCCGGGCGCATTTTGGTTAAATCCTGAATCGTTTTAAAGCGCTTGGGATTCGCCAAAGACATCGGTTTCGGATTATGCGGCATAATGTTCCACATCCTTTTTAGATACTTGCCACTTTGAGTTACAGTTGTTATAGTTTATAATCTTGTTTTCAAAGAATACAATGTAAAAGTTGCTGAATATGATGGGCTGTTCAATGTTACAATGTTGTTGTTCATACCTAAAATAAGAGGTGCACCATGGGCATGTGGCTTTATGATGATTGTAAGGAAATGGAAGATTTTCAGCTTTGGCGTGGCGAAGTAAAACGTTTGGAGAAAGAATATCTTGACCTTAGAATCCAGTTGCGAGATACCGAAGCAGACCTTAGATCCGATCCTGCCAGCGAATATCTCAAGGCCAAGGTAAAATACCTTAACAAAAGAATTAAGGGTATTGAGAAAATGGGACCCCGGCTTGCCGCTGATCAACCGCTGGAAATATTCCTTTTCGCGCCGCCCCACGGATAATTTGATAAAGATTAGACCGGATAACAAAATATATATGTTGAAATCCACTTATGAAATCGTTGCGCGCTTTTATAAGACGCCCCGCAAAAAAGACTCAAAAAGTATCATGTCAATCCTGTTTATCCTGGCTAAAAACAGCTGAACTATTACAACAAATTTTTCTGGTAAGGGACGAATGCGGCAAAGCAGACTTGACAGACAGCTGCGCATTGAGGGGTGGAATCAGCAGGCATTGGAAAATGCAAAAGTAGGTGTCGTTGGTGACGACGATCTTTTAGCATCGCTGTATATAATGTCGGCATCCGCCCTGGGAATCAACAATGTGGTTGCCCTTGCACCCGTATTAGATTCCATGCTCGTTGAAGTCGCCCAAAAGTTGAACCGGCGATTCAATTTGACCCATGTGGAAGGATTCTACACCCATCCGGCCATGGCTGACCTGTTCAACGCATGTGATCTCATTGTGGATTTGAG